>DASUPO010000043.1:0-43692 GCA_036281075.1 Actinomycetota bacterium
TCCGTCTCCGGCATGGCCTGCGGTCGAAGGCCGACCACCCGGATGCCGTGCGGCGCGAGCTCGGCGGAGAGACTCCGCGTGAGCGACTCCTTGAGGGCCTGCGCCGGCCCGTAGCCGCCCACCAGCGGGATGCCCGTCCGCGAGTGGGACGCGGTGACGGTCATGATCACGCCCGACCCCCTGGGGATCATGCGCCGCGCGGCCAGCCGCGCGGTCAGGAAGTACGACGTCGCGTGGGTCGTGATCGGCAGGGAGAACCGCTCGAGGTCGAGGTCGACCAGCGGGACACCCAGGATCGTGTCGTTGGGGATGCCGATCGCGTCGAAGGAGATGTCGAGACGGTCAGTCTGATCGACTAGCTGGTCTAGGTGGTCGTCGATCGCCTGCTCCTCGAGGGTGTCGACCTCGGCCGCGTGGGCGGATCCGCCCGCGGCGACGATCTCCTTCGCGACGAGCTCGACGGGCGCCCAGGAGCGTCCGGTGAGGAAGACGTCGGCTCCCTCTGCCGCGAAGGAGCGAGCGACCGCCCCGCCGATCGCACCTCCGGCTCCGTAGACCACGGCGACCTTGTCCTTCAGCAACATCGTGTGTTCCTCCGTGTGGGTTCGGTTCCTATGCGTGTAGACACCGGCAGGATCCGGAACTGGGCGGTCGGGCACGGGAATGAAGGAAGCGGCTCCGGTGCTGATGGGAGGATGGGAACCGTGAGCACCGACTTGCTCGAGCTGGCCACGGCCGGTGATCAGGTCGCATTCCGCGAGCTCGTCGAGCCCTACCGGTCGGAGCTGCACCTGCACTGCTACCGGATCCTGGGCTCGATCCAGGACGCCGAGGACGCGCTGCAGGAGACGCTGCTCGCGGCGTGGCAGGGACTCAAGGGGTTCGAGCGGCGATCGTCCGTCCGCACGTGGCTCTACTCCGTGGCCACCAACCGAGCGCTGAACGCGCTCCGGGCCGCCAAGCGAGGACCGCGAGCGGAGCTGTCGATGCCGCCCAACGTCTCGCTCCCCGAGCCGACGCGTCGCATCGAGCCGGTCTGGCTCGAGCCGTACCCCGACAGCCTGCTCAACGCCGATATCGAGGGCCCTCCCGGGCCGGAGGCGCGCTACGAGGCCAAGGAGTCGATCTCGCTCGCCTTCGTCACTGCGTTGCAGCTGCTCCCGGCACGTCAGCGGGCGGTGCTGATCCTCCGCGACGTCCTCGGCTTCCGCGCCGCCGAGGTCGCCGAGATGCTCGACTCGACCGTGGAGTCGGTGACGAGCGCGCTAAAGCGCGCCCGGGCCACGTTGGAGAGCCGGCCGGGCGCGATCGAGACCGCGCGGCCGGAGCCAGACTCACCCTTCGAGCGCGAGCTCGTGGGACGGCTCGCCTCCGCGTTCGAGGCGAACGACATCGATGGGATCGTGGCCCTGCTCGCCGACGACGTGCGGCTGGCGATGCCGCCGCTCCCGCTCGAGTACGTCGGTCGAGACGAAGCCGCGCGCTTCTACTCCACCGTGTCCACCCGGCCGGGACGCCGCCGACTCGTCCAAACCAGAGCCAACGGGCAGCCGGCTCTCGCGTTCTACTCGCAGGACGTCGAGGGAGGCGAGTTCGTCGCGTCCAGCCTCACGGTCGTCACGATCGCCGGCGACCGGTTCGTCGCACTCGATCGCTTCGACACTGGGGTGTTCCGGCACTTCGGGCTCCCGCGGATCCTGCCCGACTGAGCCCCCTCCGCCTCGAGCTTCCAAGCTCAGGTGGATCCCGCGTGCACGCCTATCCTTGACATGTGAGCCGCAGCGCGCGGAAAGCGTTCGAACGAGCTCGCGAGCACTGCGCGAAGGGTGCCGACCTCCTGGACAGGGGCGAGCTCGATGCCGCCGAGCGCGAGTACGTCGCAGCGACAGAGCTGATCCCTGAGATGAGGCCCGCCTGGTTCGACCTCGGACTGATCGCGAAACGCCGGCGCGACTGGGACCGGATGTTCGACTACAACGCACGCGCGGCCTCGCTTCCGAGCGAGTCGGGCGAGGAAGACCCGGCGTGGTGGAACCTCGGCATCGCCGCTACCGCGCTCGGACGCTGGGACGAAGCGCGCAACGCCTGGCGTCGGTATGGGCTCGAGATCCCCGACGGCGAGGGGCCGATCGATGCCTCGTTCGGGATGGCACCCGTCCGGCTGGACCCAGGAGGTGCGGGCGAGGTCGTGTGGTGCGACCGCCTCGACCCGTGCCGAGCGGTGATCAAGAACGTGCCGCTGCCGGAGTCAGGCCACCGCTGGACGGACGTGGTCCTTCACGACGGTGCGCCCAACGGCGAGCGAACATGGGAAGGACGGACGTTCCCGGTGTTCGACGAACTCGAGCGGGTAGCGGACTCGGGCATACCGACGCTCTCGGCCACGGTGGAGAGTCAAGACGGGTCGGCGATCGGCGAGCTGCTGCAGGCGTGCATTGATCAGGGGCTCGGAGCTGAAGACTGGGCGACGAGCGTCCGGATCATCTGCACGACCTGCAGCGAAGGTTCCGTGGACCAGCGCCCCGATCACGAACACGAAGAGGTCGAGTCTCACTCGGTCGGATTCGCCGGCGAGGAAGCAGCGGTCAGTTCCACCCTGGAAACGTGGGTTGCTCGCAACCCGGACACGCGTTCCTTCAGCGACCTCGTCGTTGCCCTCTGATGGTCGGCTAGGAGGCCCCGGCAGCGTCGATTCAACGTCCGCCCGATCGGCGAGCGGGTGGCGCCCGGCCAGGTCCTCGTCACACAGGAGACCGTAGATCGCGTCGCATCGGACGGGTTAACGTTCCAAGCGGTCGGCGAGGTCGAGTTGAAGGGCGTGTCCGACTCCGTCCTCCCGCACGAAGTGGATCGGAGATCCTGAGCGCTCCTGATCAGGCGGGTCGCCGAGGCTCCCTCGCCGTGAATCGCGCGAGCGAGCCGACGACCTCGATCTCGACGGTCTCGAACGACTCCTCGAGGATCTGCCGGAGGCCTTCGACGGTGTCGCCCAGGTTGTCGAAGTCGCCGAGCCGGTTGGCGCCCTTCAGGAACGCACGCGCCTGCGGCGTGTGATGTTCTTCCAGCCCCAAGACGGTGCCGCCGAAGAGCACACCGTCGGGCTCCAGCACTGCGGCGATGTTCCGGATCGCGGCGGCCTTGTTCGACATCGGGCCGCGGAGACAGTGGATCACCGCGGCGAGCGCCGCCGAATCGAACGTCGAGTCGACGGGCAGCGGCTCCATCACGCTCGCCTGGATCGTCGTCGGGTGCATCGCCGCCAGGCGCCGGGCGCACCGAGCGAGCACGTTCGGATTCGGGTCGAGCAGCCTGATCTCCGTGCCGGCGGGCGGCGCGGCCTTCTCGAGGAAGTAGCCCGTCCCCGGGCCGACGTCCAGGTGCCTCCGACCCAGGTTGGCTCGGTACTGCTCGACGAGAGACGACGTCGGAACCTTCCAGACGGCTCGCGTCATGAACCCCAGCACCCACGGGTCGTAGATCGCGAGCATGAAGCGGTTGTAGCCGCGGTATCCCTTGTAGTTGGGATCGCTCTTGTCCATCGCCCCCATCGCAGGCCGAACCCTACGACGCCCGCCGGACCGAGGACAGTCTCGCCGGTCGCCGGCGGCGTAGCCTTGAACCGATGCGGTTCGAACGATTCACGTTCGGCTCGATCGAGGTCGACGGCACGACCTATGAGCACGACCTCGTGATCGACCGAGGCTCGGTCCGGAAGCGTCGGAAGGGACCGTCCAAGCCCTACCGGGAGCGGTTCGGCCACACGCCGCTGTCCGCGGATGAGGACATCCCCTGGGCGTGTCGACGGCTCGTGATCGGGAACGGGGCGAGCGGATCCCTGCCGGTGATGGACGAGGTCGTCGATGAGGCCGAGCGGCGAGGCGTCGAGCTCGTGATCCTGTCGACCCGGGAGGCGCTCGACCAGCTCCGCGGCGACGACGCGGAGACGAATGCGATCCTCCACCTCACCTGCTAGGGGCGTCACCGATGCGATTCATGATCCTCGTCCGCGCGTCGAAGGGATCCGAGATCGGCGTGATCCTCGGAGGACCAGATCGCGGCCCAGCTCGAGATCCATCGGGAGATCGACGAGGCCGGCGCGCTGATCGACGCGGTGGGCTTCCATCCCACGTCGAACGCATGGCGCGTGTTACAGCGGACCGACGGTTCGCGCGACGTGGTCGCGGGACCGTTCCCGGACGAGCACCTGATCGCCGGCTACACCTTGATCGACGTGGCCTCGCGTGAGGAGGCGATGGAGTGGTCCCTCCGCTACGCGAACACCGCGCTCGAGGGCGAGGACGGCGAGATCGAGGTCCGCCAGCTGTTCGACCTCGACGAGTTCGAGCAGGGCCCCGCCGTCCAGGGGTTCCGCGAGCTCGACCTGGTCGGCAGGATCGCGGCCGATGTCGAGCGGGCGCGTCCCGACCTGTCCCGGGTGGTCTCTCCGGACGGCACGGTCACCGTCCTGTTCACCGACATCGAGGGATCGACGCAGCTCACCGAGGCGCTCGGCGACGAGGAGTGGATCCGCGTCCTCCGCGCCCACAACGCCCTCGTTCGGGAGCGGGTCGCCGCGCACGCGGGAATCGAGGTGAAGTCCCAGGGCGACGGGTTCATGCTGGCGTTCGCGACGCCCGAGGACGCGCGATCGACATCCAACGGGCGCTCGACCGGGCACCGGACGAGCATCAGCTCCGCGTGCGGATCGGGCTCCACGTGGGCAAGCCGATCCGCGAGGAGGACGACTTCTTCGGGCAGTGCGTGATCCTCACCGCGCGGATCGCGGCCGGGGCACGCGGCGGCGAGATCCTGGTCTCGCGGTCCGTCCGGCACCAGACGGAGCCCTCCGGTCGGTTCTCGTTCACCGATCCCACCGACGTCGAGCTGAAGGGCCTCTCCGGGATGTACGCGCTCTCTGCGGTCCGCTGGCACGACGACGCCTGAGCGGCCCTAACCTCGGGAGTCGAGCTCGGCGATCAGCCGTTTCGGCGCCCGCCGTCGCCACGACTCCTCGAGCAGCTCGAGCACGGTGTCGCGGTCCGCGGAACGGAGATCGATCCGCACGCCGGCCAACTTCTTCCCCCAGTGGAGCTCTTCGAAGGTCGACGGGTCGTCGGCGACGGACGCGCGGACCTCGTCCTCGTCGACGAAC
Source organism: Actinomycetota bacterium (assembly GCA_036281075.1). Lineage (GTDB taxonomy): Bacteria > Actinomycetota > UBA4738 > UBA4738 > HRBIN12 > JAJNBA01. Next base: position 5,153 of record DASUPO010000043.1, read on the forward strand.
ACGTGCAGGTGGCCACCTCCGGGCGGAGCGGTCGCGAAGATCTTCCCGCCGACCCGGAACGAGGTCTTCTCGAAGTGCGCCTGCTCGTTCGTTCCGGGCAGGGACAAGGCGAACCGTCGCGCCTCCTCGAGCCTCACCGCTCCATCATGCGCGAGAAGCGGCACCCGCCGGGGCGGTCGTCGACGACGCGCCGCCCCGGCGGATCCCTGAGCGAGCCTCGGTCAGCGGCCCGTCACGGCGAACCACGCACCGGTCGGGGACGTCACGAAGACGATCGGTGCGAAGCACGGTCGCGGGATCTCGATCGTGGCCACAATCCTCGCGTCGCCGTCGGGCGTGGCCGGGAACTGGCGCGTCGTGCGGTTCACCGTCTGCGCGGCGCCGTCGACGATCGACTCGCAGCTCACGATGGCCCGGAAGTTCGCCACCGGGTTCGTGCCCTGGAGCTCCGGCGGCACGGGTGCCGCCTCCTTCAGCACGAGGCCCTCGACGCGGACCTCCAGCCGACCGTCGCGGCGAAGCCCACCCTCGCCTCGATCGATCTGCCAGGGCAGTCCGCCACCGGGGACCCCTCGTATCGGGTTCGCGGTCCCCACGTAGGGCCCGCGGACCGCCGCCATCGTGTCGAACTCGAGCACCCTCGGCGCTTCGGACGACTGCGCTCCCTGCGCGAGCGCCAGCACGACGAGGCCGAGCACCGTTGCGATCAACCCGATCCTCTTCATCCCTCCTCCTCCCTGTTCGGATCTCTCGAGGACTACGGCTCCGGCCGCGCGCGGTCTGGTAAGAGGGGGTTAAGGATGGGCGCCTAGGATGTGAGCGTGCGCAAGGGCGGCGCCGCTCTTGGATCGCTGGTGTTCCTCGTCCTCGCGCCCGGGACGACGGCCGTCCTGATCCCCTGGCTCTTGACGCGGTGGGAGGTGCGATCGCCGCCCCCGAGCTCAGCCATCCGCGTCCTCGGTCTCGGCCTGATCGTCGCGGGGGCGGCAGTCCTGATCGGCGCATTCGCGCGGTTCGTCCTCGAGGGCCGCGGGACGCCCGCGCCCGTCGCGCCGACGGAGCGGCTGGTCGTACGAGGGCTCTACCGTCACGTCCGCAACCCGATGTATCTCGCGGTCACGGCGACGATCGTGGGGCAGGCGCTCGTCCTCGGTCGATGGGAGCTGCTCGTCTACGGGGCGCTCTTCCTCGGCACGACGGCCGCGTTCGTGCGCTGGTACGAGGAGCCCACGCTACGAGATCAGTTCGGGGCCGAGTACGAGACCTACCGAAGCGCTGTCCCCGGCTGGTGGCCACGCCTGAAGCCGTGGCGGCGGCCCATGACGGTCGACACATCCGCACGCCACACGGACCTGCGCAGGCGACGGTAAAACCTCTTGACGTAACTTACGTTAGGATGCTAACGTAAGTTACGTGGGCAGGGTCTTCCGGCGTGGGGAGCTGAAGGAGGCGATCGTGGTCGTGCTCGACTCGCTGGGCGAGGCGCACGGGTACGCGATCATGGCCGAGCTCAAAGATCGGGTCGGCGGCGGCTGGAAGCCGAGCCCTGGGGCCATCTACCCCGCCCTGCTGGCCCTCGTCGAGACGGGCCACGTCCGGGCGGCGGACCGCGACGGCACCCGCATCTACTCGCTCACCGAAGCAGGGCAACGCGCCGCGGCAGCCCAACGCTCGAAAACCCGGTGGGCGTCGCTGACGGCCCGGGCCGAGGAGGGTGAGGAACGGGTGTCGATCGGCTCCCTCCTCGACCGCTTCGCCGAGGGATCCCCGTTGCGTCGGAGGCTCGCTCGGACAGAGCAACGAGAGCTGATCGAGGCGATCCTCGCACAGGCCGGCACAGAGATCGAACGAACGCTCGAGGAAGGAGAGGACGATGGATGAGTTCGCCGGGATGGCGGCGCGGGAGCGGGAGGCGCGGCGCATCGCGCGGTGTCACTGGTTCTGGCTCCACGCCGCGGTGTTCGTTCCGACCCAGCTGATCCTGTTCGTGATCTGGATCGCGATGGGCGCGAACTTCCCCTGGTTCGCCTTCCCGCTCCTCGGCTGGGGGATCATCCTCGCCGTGCACGGGGTCTACGCCTTCGTGATGAAGACGCCGGAGGAGATCATGATCGAGCGCGCCGCACACCAACCGCAGCGATCATGAGATCCAGAGCGGGTGGCTCGGGCGTGAGAACTCGGGCGGCTCGTCGTACGTGCATAGGATCTCCACATCGCCGGACGGCCGACCTGGGAGCACGACGTCCGCGGTCGTCGCGGGCGGGAGCTCGTGCACCACGACGCCGTCGACGACGAAGTAGGCGCGCTCGTTCGGAAACAGGTTCACGACGCGAACGCGTGCGCCGTCCGCGCGGGCTCGGACGACGGGCGTCGAGAGGTGGGTACCGCCCTCGCCGTCGCCGGTGCACCGAACGGTGACGACTTCTGGGTAGACCTGGGCATCCGGTGGTGGCAGCAGCCCGGCGCGGAGCTCGCGGAGCTGCTCGACGCCGGGACGTAGATGCTCCACCTCGGCCCTCGCGGCGTGGAGCGATCGAGCATTGGCGTCGACGGCCTGCTGCGCAGCTTCGATCCGCCGCCGTTCCGCATCGGTCGGCGTCGCCCCAGCGTCTTCGACGATCCTGGTGAGCTCGTCCTGCGCCGCCTCTAACTCGCTGCGAAGGAGGAACCGGTTGGTCTCCGCGATCCAGAGATCCGAGAGCGCGCGCTCCAGCTGACGGTGGACGCCGACGAGGGGCGTCGGCTCCGGCGTAGGTGTGGGCGGCTCGTCGCCCGGGGGCCCACTACGGAGTCCGACGGCGACCAGCATGAGCGCGAGGATCCCGGCGGCGACGCCGGTCATCAGGGCGGCGTGACGAGGCCCGGCCGGCCGCCCCGGCCATCCGCCGAGCGCCGGACTCGTCACCCGACCCGAGGGTGCCGAGTCCGTCCGCTCCTGGACCTCGGACCAGAGATCGGGCGGGGTCTCGGCCTTGACCCGCGAGATCCACTCGCGTGGATCAGCCATCATCGTCTCCCAGGATCTCCCGAAGCCTTCGGCGCGCGCGATGCAGGTGCACCGAGACCGTCGCGGGCGCCATCCCGAGGAGCTCCGCGATCCAGGCGGTGGGCTGGTCGTCGAGGTAGAAGAGGATGAACACGGCCCGCTGCCGGTCGGGCAGCCGCTTCAGCGCCTGGATCACGTCGATCGCCCCCTCCTCCAGCTCGTAGCTCTCCTCCGCCTCTCGCCCGGTCGGCTTCGGAGTCCGGAGCGACGCCGTGGCCACCCGGAACGCCACCCGCCACACCCAGGCCGCAGGGTCGCGGATCGTGTCGGCGGCGCCGACTGCCCGGGCGAACGCCTCCGCCACGGCATCGCTCGCGAGCTCGCGATCACCTGTGTACGCCAGCAGTGCCCACCACAAACGGTCTCCGACCTCCCTGTAGACACGCTCGATCTCCGAGGCGTCCGTCACCCGTACATCGTCCACTCGAGGAAGAAGTGGGGGTGGAGCGCCGGAACCTTTACCCCGATGGGTTAAGCAGCTCGAGGAGCCCTCCGGCGGAGAGCGGTGCTACATCGACTCGTAGGGCGTGAAGAGCTGGGGAACCTCGCTGCCGGCCAACCTGGCTCGGAGCTCTTCGTTCGGCTCACCGAGGAGTTCGCCGTGGACCACCGTGACCGTGGCGAGGACCGCCGCCGATAGCTGGGCGAGGTGCTCGGCGTGCTCCATGGCCGCCTGGGAGTCCCGGTAGATCTCGAGGATCACGCACTCCGACTCGTCTGCGTTGAAGAAGGTGTCGTACCGAAGCGTCCCAGGCTCCTTGGCCTTCACGATCTCCATAGCCTCGGCGGACAGCCGCTTGAACTCCTCGAGCTTGCCCTCCTGGATCTTGAATCGAGCGATCCCCACCAGCTCACTCACAGTGTCTCCTTCCACTCGGGAGGCTAGAACGTGCCGGTCACGACCTCACCGGCCGGCGGGCCGGCCCGGTTCTTCGATCAGCGAGGTCGATCGGGGGTGCCAGGCTCGCGCCCCCCATCGGCTCCGCTAACGGTGCGGGGCTCGAGGACGACGACCGCCGTCTCGTGGCCGCGGAGCGCAGCGAGGCCGTCGAGATTCTTGTCGATCTCGCGCCAGCGCTGCCACAGACGTTCACGCTCCTGGCCGACCGCGGCCCTGCCGAGTACCTCGCGCCGGATCCCTCCGCCCAGCTCGACGAGCGCCTCGGGATCGGCCTGGAGGTTCAGCCACCACGCGGGCTCGGCCGCGCCCCAGCCGTTCATGGCCATCGAGATCAGGTTGGGCCCGTCCTCGAAGTAACCGACGATGACCCTCCTCGGCTCGCCGCTGCGTCGACCCGTCGTCGTGAGCCTGAGGGCGCCCCACTTCCCCGGGCGGGGACGCCACAGACCCTTGCCGGTGGCCCGGACGATCCACCGGTGCACGTGCCATGCGCCGACGACGAACCACCGCGGCGGCACGCGCGCTTTGCCTCCTGCCACCCCATCCCCTTCCTGAGGAAGGACTGACGATAGCTCCACCGAGCGAGCTCAGGATCAGGCCCGTCTCCCGACCGGTGCCGGACGTGAGAAACCGCCGGAACCCGAGGGCTCCAGCGGCTTCTCAACTTCGACGATAGCTTGCCCTCGTCGATCGCGCAAACCGACAGTCAGTCGACGTAAAACGGTCTGTTGAAGACCGGAGTCTCCCCGTGCGTTCCTCCGTCAGCGTCCCGTCACGGCGAACCACGGTTCAGCTCTCGGCCAGTACCTCACGCAGCGTTGCGGCAAACGCGTCGGGCTCGCCCGACCACCCGTACTCGCTGCCGAGGAATCCGCCGTGGTGGCTCGGGAAGATGATCGGCGCCGTCCCCAGCCGCTCGGCCACGGCGAAGGCGCCGCGGTTCGCCATCTCGCTGCCTGCGGACTCGCTGCCGGCGGCGATGACGATGCGCGTCGACGCCGTGCGAAGGGCGTCGAAGTCGGGCTCGTACAGGGGCGTCGACCCCATGGACTGGCCGAGGAGCGGGTCGTCCCGGGATCCGTCGTCCTCGGTCGGCAGCCCGAACGCGGCCGGGTCCGGAGCGGGCCGGTCCAGCCAGTCGGGGGGATCTCGCCCTTGTGGCTGGTGAGGGCGATGAACTTCGCCATCCCCGCGCCCAGCCCGCTGCGTTGGTAGGTCTCGTACATGTCTCGGGTCGCGGCCAGTGCCTGCTCGCGATCGGGGAGCAACGCGACGAGCGGCGGCTCGTGCGCGATGAGCGTCCTCACCTGCTCCGGATGCCCGGCCACCAGGGCCAGCGCGTTCACCGCGCCGCCGCTGGTGGCGAAGAGGTCGACCGGCCCGGCATCGATCGCGGCGATGAGCCGATGCAGGTCGTCCGCGTGCTCCTCGACTCTGTTCTGCGTCGCGCCGTCGGTGCGCGTGCTCCGCTCCGACCCCCGCGGGTCGTAGGTCACAACCGAGCGGTCGGTGAAGTGCTGCGCGAGCGTGCCGAACCCGGCAGCGGCCATCGGCGACCCGATCAACAGCAGGACCGGGTCATCGCTGGCATCGCTCCGCCGGACGTCGTACGTCAGGACCGCGCCGGGGACGTCCAGGGTGTGGCTTTCGGGCTCGATCATCGTTTCGATCATCGTTTCGGTCATCGTTCGCCTCCTCTGCGTCCCGCACGTCTTGCCGTTAGGACCGATCCCGACCGCGGATCTCATCGGTCGGCATCGATCCCGGTCGTCCAGCCTCGACGAGGGGTCTCGGTCACAGTGCTTCAGTCGAGCGTGGCCGTTTCGTACTTCGGGCGCCCGGCGGGCCGGTAGACCTGGATCGTCACTCCGCTGAGGGTGAAGGCCTGCGATCCGACCAGCTCGAGTGCGATGTCCGGGCCGGTGTCGGGGAACAGCCGCGTGCCCTGGCCGAGGACCACCGGCACGGTGAGCAGGGTGATCTCATCGACGAGATCGTTGTCGAGCAGCCACCGGACCAGGACGCCGCTGCCGTGCACCTCCAGCTCACCTCCAGCCTTGGCCTTCAGCTCGCTGATGGCGGCCGCGACGTCATCGGACAGGACGGTCGTGTTCGCCCACTTCGGTTCGAAGGTTGTGGTCGAGACCACGTACTTGGCCTTCGTGTTCAACGCCGTCCAGATCGGGCTGTCGCCCGGATCGTCCCACGTTCCCCAGGAAGCGGCGAAGATCTCGTAGGTGCGCCGGCCGAACAGGAACGCGTCGGCGCGCGCATAGACCTCGTTCAGGACGGACATGGTCTCGTTGTCGGCGTACGGAGTGACCCATCCGCCGCGCTCGAACCCGCCCCTGCGGTCCTCGTCCGGCCCGCCGAGTCCCTGCATCACTCCGTCGACGGTGACCATCGTGGTGGTCGTCAGCTTCATGGTCCCGGTTCCTTTCTCGTCTACTCCGGCCAGTCGCCGACGCCGGGCGGCTTCCCGAGCACGGTGGGAACGTACTCGAGCAACTGGAGCCGACCGTCGAACGTGCGGCCCTCGACCAGGTCGAGGGCGATGTCGGGATACCCGTCGAAGATGCGCTCCTTCCCCGTGGCGCCCGTGATGACCGGGAAGACGACCACTCGGAAGCGGTCCACCACGCCGGCCTGGAGCAGCGACCGGCACACGCTGAGGCTGCCGATCGTTCGCAGGGGTCGAGTGTCGCTCCGCTTCATCTCCTTCACCGCCTCCACGGCGTCGCCGTCTACCAACTCGGTGTTGGCCCACGAGAGCGGTGCCTCCAACGTGGACGAGAACACCACCTTGGGCAGCGCCGTCAGTGCGGCGAGCCCGGTCTCGTCGGGCATCTCGGCGGCGAACCCCGACATCAGCCGGTACGTCGTCGCACCCATGAGAGCGACGTGCTCGTTCTCCGCTTCGTCTCCGATGAAGGCGAGATATTCGGGCCCCTCCATGCCCCAGTAGCCGGGCCAGCCGTCCGCAGACGCGTACCCGTCGAGGGAGATGATGAAGTCCACCATGAGGCTCGCCATCGGCCTCTCCTTCCTCCTCGCTGCTGTCTCTTCGCTCGGATCGCGCCTGATCCCGCTTACGCGTTCTCAGCCAAGATCGCGTCGATCTGGCCAAGGGCTTCCCTCATGCCCTCCTCGACGCCCATGGCGGCGAGCTGCTCCATCGCCTCCACGGTCGGGTACTCGCTCTCGATCGTCATCAGAGACTTCCCACCGCCGATCTCCCGGATCGTCACCCGCGCCGTCGTCATCGGGAGCTCGGTGTTCGGCGTGCCGTCCTCGTTCGCGAAGCCGTCGCGGAAGACGAGCCGATGCGGCGGCTGGACCTCGTCCACGTCCCAGAACCCGCGTGACTGATCGCCCTCCGGGCCGGTCATGTGGTACTCGACGCGGCCGCCGGGACGGAGGTCGTGCGCACGCACCATCGCCGGGTACGTCGGTGGCCCCCACCAGCGCTCCAGCTGGTGGGGATCGGCCCAGAGCTCCCAGACGCGTTCGGCGGAGGCATCGAACTCGGCCTCCATCGTGAATGTGCGCGACTGCGGATCCTTCCGGACAGCGGTGACAGTCATCGGTCTGCCTCCTTTTGAGGTTCCTCGAGGAGCTGGTCCATGCGGTCAACGCGGTCTCGCCACAGCTCCTCGTACCGGTCGAGCAGGCGCCGAGCCACGCGGAGCGCCTCGAGGTTGGTTCGGACCACCTTCCGTCGCCCGATGCGATGCTTGTGGACGAGGCCGGCCCGCTCGAGGACGGCCACGTGCTTCTGCACCGCCGCGAAGCTCATCGGGTAGTGGCCGGCGAGCTGGGCGACGCCCTCCTCCCCGTCGATCGCCCGACGCACGATGTCACGCCGGGTGGCGTCACCCAGGGCGCCGAAGATCCGATCGTGGTCGAGCGTCAGCTGCATCGATACAACCATACGGTTGTACGACTATCGGTGTCAAAAGTTCGTTGGAATTTGGATGAGGAGAGACGCTAGCTCGGCTGCCCGAGGGTTCGCGATATCTCTAATGCCAGCCTGGCTGCGGGCAGCGGCGATGGGCCGACGGAGTGCGTACTTGCTCCGCGCCGACAGGCGATACTGCGTGAGTCTCGAAGATGGGAGGACACGTTGGGTGAGACGGAGGACTTCCTGGGATCTGTGCTGCCGCGTCTGACGGAAGCCGACACGGCGCTCCACAATGGTGACGCTGCCCCGCGGATCGCGATCTGGTCACACACCGATCCGGTGACGCTTTTCGGCGCGGCGCTCATGGGAAGCGGATGGACCGAGATACGACAGGTTTTCGAGTCGCTCGCGTCGCAGTTCTCGGACGGCAGATACGAGTATGAAGTTGTGGCGAGCGGGGCGAGCGGTGACCTGGCATACATCGCGGGGATCGAACACTCCACGGTGTCGGTTCGCGGTGCTGCGCCCGAGGCCTACGAGCTGCGAGTCACCACCATCCTTCGCCGCGAGAACGGCGAATGGAAAGTCGTGCATCGGCATGCTGATCCGATGAGCGACTCGGCACGCCTCCAGGCGGGCCGGATACAGTTCGACCGCCCAGGCGATTGAATGCTCGCGTGATGCAGCGTGAACTCGCTCGAGGGCGCCCGAATGACCCTCGGCGAGATGGCCAGCGACGACCTATGCGCTCGCCTAGCGGGATCTTGAATCGGAGAAGCCGCTACTTCTCGATCACTGAGTCGGCTGGTTGGGGATCCACTCGCGGATCGGCATGTCGGTGCACGAGCCTCCACCCGTCTGTCTCGCGCCGATAGATGCACGTCACTCGGAGGGCTACTTCGCTGAGGTGGTCTTGCGCGCCGACCTTCACTCGGAACCTTTCGATCTCGACCGTGTAAGCGATGTCCGCTCCCACGTACTGCGTCACGGTTTCGAAGGCAGTCGTCGCACCGTCTCGGTAATGAGAGGCGGCTCGTTCGATCCGCTCGACTACGGCCGCCCTGCCGCGGCCGAATCCGCCGAACGGGTTCGCGAGGGTGATGTCCTCCATGTCGGAATACAGCGCCTTGTAGCCGTCCGGATCGCCCTTCACGATCGAATCGAGCGCCGCCCGAGCCTCGACCATCAAGTCCTCGAACTCTGCCGCCATGCCTCCTCCTCTCGCCGCCGGCTCCACCGTGCTCACGGTCGCTAGAGACCGATCGACCGACCTTACGCGGATGCGGATGAACGGGTGGCTGCCGGCGTCCGTGCCGACGACCCCGGGCGTCAGACGAGCGTCGACCGGACCTCGTTGCCGCGCAGGACGAACACGAGATGGGCGACCTCGGATGGCGGGCCGGTCGAACGACGCTGACCGTTCACGATCAGATCCACGCCGCCCGGGTTCCCGAGGGTCAACTCGAGCCGGCGGTTCGCGCGGAGCCTCACGACCGTACCCGCCTCCGCCGTCCGGCGGAAGGTCGTATTTCCGTTCGACGTCGCTTCGATCCAGCATGGGCTCGAGACACGCACGACTGCCCGGATCCCCGGGAGGGTGCTCGGCTGCTGGTCGGGCGGTCGCCTCGAGGCGAAGGGAGGTTTCAGCTCTGGGCGTGTGGAGGCCGCGGAGACGGCCGAGCCCGGCATCGTCGGGTCGTCTTCCAACTGCCGGACGGCCGCGGCCCCGATGAGCAGCAGCACCACACCGATGAGCGCCGCGAGCGACCACGGGAACGAGCGACGTGGGGTCTCGACGACTATGGCGGTCGGCTCGAGCGGCTGGATCGGCCCGGCCTCTCCGTCGAAGGCTTCCACCATCGGGTCGGGGTCGAGCCCGAGATGCTCTGCGTACTCCCGGAGGAAGAAGCGCCCGTAGACACGACCGGGGTAGGGCTCGAACGAGGCGTCGCCGCACTCGAGGTCCTCCAGGTATCGCTGGTTGATCCCCGTGACCACCGCGACGTCCTCGAGCGACTCGCCCCGACGTTCGCGCTCCTCCCGCAGCACATCGCTCGCCTGGACGAGCGACAGATGGGACGAACCGTTCGGGCCGCCGTTCCGCGAGAGGTGCCCGTTGCCATCAGGCTGCGGCGCCCCGCAGAAGGAGCAGATCAAGGAGTGTTCCGGTCCGGGCTCGAGGTGGAGTCGATCGAGCCGTGCGCCGCACACGGCACACTGGAAGTCGGCGACAACGACGGATGGGGAGCCCGTCTTCATACGCCTCCGCGCAACACGTGAAACCCCCGCAGGAGGGTCGTCCCGGCCATGGGTACGTACCGTCCCTTGTAGCCCCGACGCACCTGCCCCGTCAAGGGAGCCGACCGAGATGGTGCCGCTCCCCCGCACGACGATCTCCACCTCGACCTCGCTGCCCTCGTCTACTCCAGGCTTCTACGATGGAGGCATGCCGGCCGGGGAGGCCAGATCGTTCTCCACTGCGGATCTCGCACGCGGGGCCGGGATCGCCGAGGACCGGATCCGACGGTTCGTCGAGCTCGGCATCCTCGAGCCGGCGGACGGCGCGTTCCGGCCCGCGGACATCCAACGGGTCCGGGTGGCCGAGGCGCTCGACCGAGCCGGGGACGCCTCCCGGAGCACCTTGCTCAGATCATCGCCGGCGACGGCTACCACGTTCCGTTGGCTCGACACCCTGTTCGAAGATCCGACGCCGCTGTCGGACCTGACGATCGAGGATGCGGCCCATGAGCTGGACCTCCCTGTCAGCCTGATCGAGCGCACGTACACGGTCTGGTCGATCGCCGTCCCGAGCCGCGAGGACAGGCTCCGCGAGGACGACGTCGAGTTCCTATCGATGGTCGCCGAGGTGCACCACGCCCTCAGTCGCGAGGAGGATCGGACGATCGCGGCGATCCGATACTTCGGCGAGAACCTGCGACGGATCGCCGAGTCGCAGATCCGGTGGTTCCGATCGACGTTCGAGGAGCCTCGGATCGCGTCGGGGGCGACACAGCCGGAGTTCGCGCCGACGACGTCGGCGACCGGCAAACGGTTCCTCACGCTCGCGCGGACGGCCGTCGACGTGGGCTATCGCCGGCACCTCGACCACTACCTGCTCGAGGACGTGATCGAGAACATCGAGGTGGCCCTCGACCGCGCCGGGCTCGCGCCGACAGGAGCGAGGACGCCGCCGGGTATCGCGTTCGTCGATCTTTCCGGGTACACGTCGCGTACCGAACGAGAGGGGGATGCCTCGGCCGTGGAGATGGCCGATCGATTCGCGGAGATCGTCCGCGCGGCAACGGTTCTGGCGGGCGGTCGCGTCGTCAAGCTGCTCGGTGACGGAGCGATGCTGCACTTCCCGAGATCCGGCCAGGCGGTGGAGGCGTCACTCGACCTGATCACTCGCATCCCGTCCGCCGGGCTCCCTCCGGCGCACGCCGGCGTCAACGCCGGACCGGTCGTGTTCCGTGACGGCGACTACTACGGACGGACGGTGAACGTCGCGGCTCGGGTGGCCGATCGAGCCTCAGCGGGCGAGGTGCTGGTCACGGAAGAGGCCGTTCCGGTTCCCGTTCCGAGCGGTCTCGATCTCGAGCCCGTCGAGGACGCGGAGCTGAAGGGCGTCTCGACGTCGGTGAAGCTCTATCGGGCTCACCGCACCGGCGCCGCGTGAACACCTGACGATCCGGTACGTCCCTCAACCCTCGTCGGTCGGGTGAGGATCGTCGTGATCCGTGGCGCCGGGCGCGTCGGGACGGACGGAGAGGGCCGCCTCTTCCGGTGATGCGAACTCATCCTGCGCGACCGAGCCTTCCGCGACGAGCTCGGCCTCCACATCGGGATCGCCTTCGTCCACGAGCTCGAACGTCTCGTCGCTCGTGGGGGCGTCCGGGCGCTCGCGGGCGAGCGCTTCGTCGAGGTTCCGGCCCTCGCGCTGCTCCTCGGCGGTCGTCCCCTTCTGCTCCGCGCCGGACGCGTGATCGGCCTGCATGATGTCGGCCTCGAGCTCGCTGCCGTCGTCCCCTTCCCAGGGGTTCTCCGGCTCGTTCCGCTCCGTCACGGACCCATCCTCCCAGAAGGATCTTCGTCAGGCTGCCACCCTCGCTTCGTTCGGCACCCGGCCCGTTCCGGGTGGAAACGGCTCGCTGGTGGCGCCGTCGTGGCCTCCAGGGACGGACGGATTGGCCCGACTACGGGCCGCGTCGAGCCATCGGGGTTCCGGCGACGACGCCCTGGCCGGGCCCGTGGACGGCCCGGACCACGCGGGCACGAAGGTCCGAGCGAAGCTCGGACGTTCGCGCCCCGTCCGGCGGCCAGATCACCGTCGTCCCGTGAACCAGCCGTTCGCCCTCGAGCGTCACCTCGCCGTCCCGGACGCTGAGCAGGCCGCCCTCGTCGTCTTTCAGCTCCATGCGGACGGAGCCGCCCGCCTCGAGCCGCGACTCGGCGAAATACCGGATATCTCCGTGGACCTGGAGCCGAGACGTGGGTCCGACGAGCTCCTTCGTGCTCGCGCCACCCTCCTCCTCGTACCTGGGCGCCTCGGCGTCCTTCAGCACGTCGAACGCTGCACCCTCCGGGATCGGATCGGTCGTGTACACGAGGATGTAGGCGCGGGTATCGACGTCGCCGTGGTTCCACTCGGAATGCCACATCCCGATCCGGCCCTCGGTGAACTGTCCGACGTCGCCCTCGTCCATGTGCCCGGTGATCCGGTTCAGCGAGTCGTCGTGATCGAGCTGGCCTCGCTCGATGAAGAAGAGCCGCTCGTTGGAACGGTGCGGATGGTGCCCGATGCCGAGTCCCGCCTCGACGATCGAGTCGTGGACGGTGATCAGCGGACCGCTCGCCTGGATCGTGTTGAACGGGCCGATCGACTCCAGGGCGATCAGCCCCTCCATCCCGAAGTCGGACGCGTCCAGCCGGACATGATCCTCGGGCCGCACGATCACGTAGCCGCGCTCCGTCCGGACGCTCATCGTGGGGCTCCTCGGATCGGGATCACGGTGCTTCGGTCTCGCTCCGCCGTCGTGCCGACCCTCCTTCGATGCCTGCCTCCCCGGACTTTCCCGCGTCCGCGGGGGATCCAAACGAACGAGCGGGGCGAGCCGGGAGACGTGGTCACTTCGGCAGGCTCGCGTGCCCTTGGCGGAATCGGACGATCTGCCGATGGTCCGCGTCCTCGACGTCGGTTCCCATCGCGGCACACACGTCCCGGAACCGCGTGCGGATCCATCGGGCCTCGTCGCCCTCCGCCAGGTCCGTGTAGCGATAGCCCAGCTTCAGCGGGAGCGCCTCCACGCGCACGGGACCGCCCGCGTCGACCTCCACGAACCACAGGAGCCCGAGATCGTTGCGCAGCACCGGGTCGACCGCGTAGTCGTCGAGGAAGTCCCCGAGGTCGAAGAGGACGGGAATCTCGACGCCGTGGAACACGTGCGCCGAGTGGCCGGCGATCAGCGCCGCGCCCGCCTCGACCAAGGTCGCGGCGGCCCGCTGAACGCTCGAGATCGGCTCGGCGGTCATGTTCGGCCCCCAGTGAGGCGTCACGAGCACCACGTCGACCTCGGACGCGAGGTCGTGGACGAGATCGGAGAGCCACGTGGGGACGCCGGATCGGAGGTCGGCGAAGGCGATCCCGGGACGATCGGGCGCCGCGGCGAAGTCGGCCGGATGATCCGATGCGCCCACGTGTCGGATCCCGGCCGCATCGAGGTGTGACAGCGTGTCCAGGAGGGCCTCGGCGCCGAAGTCCAGCGCGTGGTTGTTCGCGAGCGTCACGCACCCGACGCCGAGATCGACGAGGGTCTCCACGGCGCGCGGGGGAGCCCGGAAGAAGAAGGACTTCCCCGGGGCGGGCCAGGGCTCGCCTCGATCCGAGATGCAGCACTCGAGGTTGAGGATGAAGAGGTCGGCGTCGCGGCAGGCGGCCGCGACCGCCGGGGACACGACCGGCTCCGATGGCTGCTTCGTGAGCTGCTCGCCGACCAGGCGGCCGAGCATCGTGTCGCCGGCGAGGGCAAGCCGCATGTCTCACGCCTCCGCGTACGTGGGGTCCGGCCGGCTGGTTGCCTCTTCATCTTCGCACCGTGGATATTCGAAGGAGGAAGCCCGCATGAGCGGGCTCCCTCCTCCGATCGGAAACGCGCTCAGACGTCCACCCGCTCCGGCACCCGCACGACCTCCATGGATCCGGCGGGCACCTCATCCTGCCTCGTCTCGGCGACGTCGAGCAGGATCAGCAGCAGGTTCGCACCGACGGCCGATCCCACGATCGCGGTGAGGGGCCCGAGCATGGCTTCGCTCGCGTTGAACCCGAGCCATGCGCCGAGGAGCGCGCCCGCCGTCGCCGCGACGAAGCCGATCTGCTTCGTGGACGCGGACCATCGGCGGTTCACCCAGGCGAAGTAGATCCCCACCCCGATCGGAACCCCGACGGACAGCGCCACGACCAGCTCGTCGGCGAGCGGGACACCCTGCATCGTGGTGATCACGATCAGGATGCCGAAAGCCCATCCACCGAACCCGAGGAGGATCGGGAAGACCGACCGCAGCGTGACACTCGCCCTCGGCCCGATCCGCCCTCGCCTGTGGACCCTGCGGGCCACCCAGAGCAGCGAGACGATCGTGACGATCGCCAGGCTGAGCAGCGCGCCCGCGACGATCTTCGCGATCATCGTCATCGTCGGCGCGGGCGTGAAGTCCACCCGCGCGGGCCGGTAGAGCGAGTCGTCGGCCGTGCCCCTGTCGAAGAACGTGGTGATGAGGCGCGTGCTGGCCTTCGGCTGGTAGCTCCAGAAGTCCGTGGTGTGTCCCAGCTCCGACAGCAAGACCTGCTTCCCGTTCGGAAGGTGCGGGAGGAGCTGCTCCGTCGCGTTCTGCGGCGGCGCCGCGAAGTCGAGCTCCCCGCCGATCAGGAGCGTCTCCACGTCGGACGTCTGAACGCGTCGGAGATCATCTTGATCCCGCGCGGCCGGCCAGCCGTCGACCATGTGGCCGCCACCCCAGGCGAATGCCGACGCGTCGTAGCCGAGGTTCGGATCGCGCCGGTGCCCGCCGGACGCGAAGTAGTCGCGGGCCGCCTGTGCGTCGAGCCTGGCGCCGGAGACGTACTGGCCCCAGACGAACGCCTTTGGGAAGAAGATGTCACCGAAGAGCGATGCGAACCAGAGCCCGCTGGCGTCGCCCTCGGCCGCCGACAGCCACGAGTCGATCGCCGTCGGGCCGGTGAGCGGCGCGTTCGCCGGCGTCGCCTCCATCAAACCCCAGAAGGTCGCGACACGGACGATGCTCTCGTCGATCGGCAGGAAGAACCAGCGCTCGGGCATGTCGGCGGCCGTCCGCCGGAGGGAGGCGGCGAGGTCGTCGGTTCGCGCGCTGCACGCTGGATCGTTCGAACAGAGATCGGCGTAGCGACCGATCTGCTCATCCGTCGTCTCCGGATACCAGAGGAAGTTGCCCGGCGGGTTCACCGCGACCATCGCGGAGCGGTGGATGCTCCCGGGGTACCGCCACGCGTAGATCATCGCCGTGCGCGTTCCGGCGCTCTCGCTCAGGAGGTCGATCCGGTCGTAGCCGAGCGCCACGCGCGCGGCTTCGAGATCGTCGACCTGCTGCGTCAGGCCGTACGCCGTGGGATCGACGCCCTCCGTCCTCAGCCGAGCTGCGCAGTCGCGGAACCCGGCGGTGTACGCGCCGAAGGACTTGCCGCCGAGGACGTCGGTCGAGTGGCTGAGCGCCGACTCGACCTCCGGGCAGTCGAGCCGAACCGAACCGTCCACGCCCCGGTACCCGACCATCACGACGTCGTGGCGATCGGCGAAGCGGTTGGCGTGCGTCCATCCCATGTTCGTGAGCCCGGGACCACCCCAGAGGAGGAAGATCGGCTCCGTCGGACGATCCGATCGCGCCCGGATCCGGGTGACGGGCAGGGCGATCAGGCCTTCTGCGGGATCCTCGCGGTTCTCGGGGACGACGAGCGTGCCGCAGTCCGCGGTCATCGGGCCGGCCTCGGTCTCGTAGGTGCACGGTTCCAGCGCAAGGTCACCGGCCTTCGCCCCGTCCGGGACGGAGATCGCCTCGGCCTGGGTGAACCGCAGGGACACCAGACCGGAGACCAGGACGCCGATCACCACCAGTGCGACGATCCGCGCTGGTGTGAAGGCTTGCATCGTGTTGGTGTTCATGGCTGTTTTCCCCCTATCTGAGGACGAGTGCGAGCACGACGACGGCGAAGAACACGCTCTGGGCGCTGTGCACGGCGACCCCGATCCAGGCGCTCCGGTAGCGCTTCGTGGGATACGAGATGATGAACGTGTCGAGCAGGTTCACCGGGATCGTCCACGGCACGTGGAGGTGGTAGGTGGCGAACAGGACTCCGTTCGCAGCCCAGTCCCCACGCCCGAACGCACCGTTCATCCGGGGCAGCAGGAATCCCCGGAACAGGAGCTCCTCTCCGAGCACGGTGTTGAAGAGCCACATCCCGACCATCAGACCGAACCAGAGCCAGTTGCCGCTCAGGAAGATCTGCCCCGCATCCGACTCGAGGAACGCGCCCAGGTCGCGGTCGATCGGAGACGGGAGCCCCGGGATGAGGTCATGGGCCGCGAACACCACGATCAACGGGATCAGGACCAGCCAGACCCTGCCGCCGACCCGGCCAGACCTCGGGCTCCGCGGGGAGCGGAGCCACAGGGCCTCCTGGATCACCGACCATCGCAGGGTCCGCTGCTCGCGGCCCACGAGGACAGCCACGAGCACGAACTGCCAGACAAGCCCGACCAGCAAACATACGAGGAGGGACTTCGCCATCGGCACTGCGCCCTCGCCCGACAGCCGGTCGGCCACGGCGGGGGCGACGAGCCACGCCAGCACGGCCATCGGCAGGGCCGCGGCCGCCCAGACGGCCAGGATCGCGGGCAGCCGGTACTGAGGGATGTGGACGATCGTCGCGCCACCGGCGGGAGGAGTGGCCGGAACGCCCGCTCGCGATGGTGCGGGTCGCGTATCGCTGACGATCTGCTTCATGACGCCCTCCGATCTGCGGACCCCGGGTCCACCCTCCCGACGGCCGATCGCCGAGCCGCGATCTCGACCAGTTGCAGCGAGGCGTCCATCTCGATCCCCCCTTCCTCCGATCGGTTCCTCCGGTCGGTGTGGCGACCGTAGGGAACGGCCGTTGCGGCGTCGTCGGCCGGAGGCGTGAATCGCGTCCTCCCGAGGTTCGAACAGTCCTCGTCCGGGGGGCCGACGGATCCTCGTCCTCGAGGAGGACGCGCCGTCGAGTCGACCGAGGTACGGTCCCGACATGCAGCGCCTCAGGCCGTTCACGCGGAAGTACGTCCTCGACCTTGCCGTCGGGCTGCTCGTGCTGGTGGCCATGGTCGAGACCGTGGCTCGGCGCGACTCGCCGATCCCGCCGCTGGCGCCGCTCTGGTTCGCGCTTCTCGCGCTCGCGATCCTGGTGGTGGCGATCTTCGCTCGCCACTGGTTCCCCTTCGCCGGCCCGGCCGCCTACTGGACGCTCGCTGCGGGGATCGCGTTCATCGACTGGAGCCTGCTCACGTTCCCTGTGAGCCTCTTCGCGGTCGGGCTGGCGGTCTCGTTCCTGCTCGGGAACCAACGCGATGCCCGGAAGGCGTGGCTCGGCCTGGCGGTCGTGCTCATCGGGGCGAACGTGGTGGTCTTCCGGATCCCAGACAGCACGGTCGCCGAGCTCATCTTCATCCCGATCGAGTTCGCGATCAGCTGGCTCGCCGGCTTCGTCCTGCGCGGCAGCGTCGAGCGGGCCGAGACGGCGGAGGAGCTCACCGTTCGGCTCGAGCGGGAACGGGAGGCGAACGCTCTCCGGGCGGTCGTCGAGGAGCGCACGCGGATCGCCCGCGAGCTGCACGACATCGTCGGCCACAGCGTCAGCGTGATGACGGTCCAGGCCTCCGGCGTGCGCCGCCTGCTCCGCCCGGAGCAGCAAGGGGAGCGCGAGGCCCTGCTCGCGGTGGAGCGGACGGGGCGCGAAGCCCTCGCCGAGATGCGTCGGGTGGTCGGCGCGCTCCGGGATCCTGATGAAGACCCGTCCCTGACGCCGCAGCCGAGCCTGACGCGCCTGGATACGCTCGTCGACCAGGCCCGCGAGACCGGGCTCCCGGTGGACCTCGAGGTCGAGGGCGAGCCCGTCCCGCTGCCCGGAGGTGTCGACCTGACGGCCTACCGGCTCGTGCAGGAGGGCCTGACGAACGCGATCAAGCATTCGGCGGCGCAGCGCGCCGACGTTCGCGTCCGCTACGACGACGACCACGTCGAGATCGAGGTGGTTGACGACGGCCGGGGGGTGGACGGGAGCGCGCCCCCCGCCGGCGGGATCGGCCTGGTCGGGATGCGCGAGCGCGTCTCGATCTACGGCGGCGAGCTCGAAGCCGGTCCCCGCCCTGAGGGCGGGTTCCGGCTCCGAGCACGGCTCCCGGTATCGACGTGAGCCTCGGCGTCCTGATCGCCGACGACCAGGCGCTGATGCGCACGGGGTTCCGGATGATCCTCGAGGCCGAGCCCGACCTCGAGGTCGTCGGTGAAGCCGCGAACGGCATCGAGGCCGTGACCGAGGCGACGCGACTTCGGCCCGACGTCGTGCTGATGGACGTGCGGATGCCCGAGATGGACGGCATCGAGGCGACCCGCCGCCTCCTCGATGCGAATGGCGAGACGAAGGTCGTGATGCTGACGACGTTCGACATGGACGAGTACGTCTACGAGGCACTGCGCGCCGGGGCGAGCGGGTTCCTGGTGAAGGACGTGCCGCCCGAGCAGCTCGTCACCGGGATCCGCTCGGTCGCCTCTGGGGACGCGCTGCTGGCGCCGACGATCACGAGGCGCCTGATCCAGGAGTTCGTGAGCAGGCCGCCCGACGCGATCCGCACCTCTCCACCGGAGCTGTCCCGGCTGACGGAGCGCGAGGTGGAGGTGCTGCGGATGATGGCGCGCGGCCTGTCGAACGGCGAGATCGCCACCAAGCTGTTCGTGAGCGAGACCACCGTCAAGACCCATGTGGCCCATGTGCTCTCCAAGCTTGGGGTACGAGACCGCGTACAGGCCGTGGTGCTCGCCTACGAATCAGGTGTGGTCCAGCCCGGCGAGCCTTCCTGAGCTGTCCTCGTCGAACGCGGGCTACGCTCGCTCGCTGCCCGCTTCGCCTTGCGGCTTGAACTCGTCGCAGACGTCCTCGGCGTGGATCACACCGCGCACATACCGGCATCCGCCGATCGCGAGCCTCGGGAACATGAACTTGCACTCGTGGCAGCTGAACTTGGGATTCTCGGCCTTGCGATAGTTCGCCTCGGCCTTCGACAGGCCCTGGACACTCGGCATGCTCACCGACCTCCTTCGCGAACCCTGCTCGAGGTCTCGGATCTCTGCGACCCTCGCAACCCTACTCCGGGCCCGCTGGCTACGATGCCGACGTGGCGAGGACCTATTCAGCCGCGGAACTCGCCCGCGAGGCCGGCGCGCCCGAGGAACGCGTCCGCTGGATGGCCGACCTCGGACTGATCACGTCGGACGACGAGGGCCGGTTCACGCACGGCGCCGCGCTCGTGGTGAAGATGACGTCGGCGCTCCTCGCGTCCGGCGTCCCGGCCGCGTCGATCGAACGCGCGGCCAACGCGGGGTTCCTGAAGTTCCAGCGGATGGACGAGTACCTCACGTACGCGCCGGGACCGCGCTCACAGCGGACGTTCGCGGAGTTCCAGGCGACCGCCGGTCGGAGAGCCGCGCTCCTTCCCGCCGTCTACGAGGTGCTCGGCCTTCCGAAGCCCGACCCGTCGGCACCGATCCACACGGACGAGGAGGAACTGTTCGAACGGTTCCTCGACGCATGGGCGATGGCGCCGGACGACGAGACGGTGCTGCGGGCGGCTCGGCTGATGGCTCAGGGCACCCGGTCGGCGATGCTCGGGTGGATCGACCTCCAGGACGAGCAGCTCGCGGCGCCCGCCCGCCGGAAGCTGAACGCCGGCGAGATCGACGAGTTCCCCGACGAGGTGCGGGTCGCGTTCGCGAAGGCGAGCCGGCTCTCGCCGGACATGTTCACGTGGCTCTCGGCTCGGTACCTCGAACACCGCAGCATCAACGGGATCGTCGAGGGGTTCGAGCGATTCCTCGCGACGCGCGGTCTGGCGCCGATCCCCGAGCCGCCGAGCCCGCCGGCGATCGTGTTCGTCGACCTCTCGGGCTTCACGCGCCTCGTGGCCGAACGCGGCGACGAGTCCGCGGTCGTCGCGGCCGCCTCGCTGCAGCGACACGCCGACGCGACCGCGACGCGCCACCGCGGTCGGCTGGTGAAGCTCCTCGGCGACGGCGCGATGCTGCGGCTCGCCGACGCGAAGGTCGGCGTCGACGCGGCCCTCGACCTCGTGGAGACGATGAGCGGGGAAGGAGCGCTCTCGTCCCACGCCGGCGTGCACGTCGGTCCGGTGATCGAGCGCGACCTCGACGTGTTCGGCCAGACCGTGAACCTCGCCTCGCGCATAGCGGACGTCGCCGGCCCGGGCGACGTACTCGCGACCGCGGCGGTGGCCCGAGCGGCGGGCGATGGCTTCGGGTTCGAACGGATCGAGGACACAGAGCTGAAGGGCGTCGTCGAGCCCGTCGCCCTGTACCGCGCCAGCCGAGTGGGCTGACCGAGCCCGGGTCAGTCGTACCGGCGGATCGAGCGGACGCTCATCACGACCATCACCAGCCCGGCGGCACCCACGACGGCGAACCCTCTGCCGATCACCGGCCAATCGAGGTCGTGGAGGACCAGGGAGCGCATCGCCTCCATGATGTAGGTCACGGGATTGAACGTGGCGGCGATCTCCATCGGCCTCGTGAGCAGCTCACGGGGGACGAAGCTCGGGGTCAGGAACAGCAGCGGGAAGAAGATCAACCCGGCCGAGTTGGTCGCGGCGGCGCTCCGCGTCTTGAGAGCGATCAGCTGCATGAAGCCGGAGAACACGACCGCCCAGGACGCGGTCAGCAGGATCAGGAGCACGAATCCGAACGGGCCGCTGGCGATCGAGATCCCGAAAGGGAGCGCGATCAGCACCATCACGACCGCGATCGCCGCGCTCTTCAGCGCCTCGGCCGAGAGCCGGCCGAACACGATGGAGGTCCTGGGGACGGGCGCCGCGCGCAGCTTGTCGAAGTAGCCGCCCTCGATGTCCTCGACGAGGTAGAGGGCGGCCGTCCCGAAGGACGCGGCGAGCAGCAGGGAGCTCGGCAGCTGGAACGCCGCGTAGTTCTGCCCCGAGAGGAACGGCGTGCTGGTCGACGGGAAGATCCTGGCGGCCTGACCCACGTTGACCACGAGGAAGAACAGGGGGATGAACAGCGTCGGGAGCAGAGCTTCCGGCGTGCGGAGCGCCTCGCGGATCGAGCGCTGGACGAGCACCAAGGACTTCGTCATGCCTGCACCTCCTGGACCTCGCCCTCGACCCGCTCGCGGGTGCGTCCGGTGGCGTCGAGGAACACCTCGTCGAGCGTCGGTTCGTGGGTCAGCCCTCGCCGGCGCCGCAGGTCGGCCTTCAGCTCGGAGGGCGTTCCCTCCCCGACGATCACGCCGTCGTCGATGATCGCGATCCGGTCGCAGAGCTGGTCGGCTTCCTCGAGGTACTGGGTGGTGAGGAAGATCGTCGTTCCGCGCTCGTTGATACGCCGGAGCTCGTCCCACACCGTCAACCGGCTCGCCGGGTCCAGGCCCGTCGTCGGCTCGTCCAGGAACAGGACCTGGGGCTCGTGCACGAGCGCGGAGGCGAGGTCGAGCCTGCGCTTCATCCCGCCGGAGTAGCCCTTGATGCGCCGGTCCGCGTCCTCGACCAGGTCGACCAGCTCGAGCAGCTCCTGCGCTCGCTCCGCGGCCTCGATCCTCGACATGCCGAACAGGCGGGCCTGGAGGATCACGAGCTCCCGGCCGGTCTGGCGGATATCGAGCCCGGCTTCCTGCAGGGCGACGCCGATCCGGGCGCGCGCCTCGTCCGGGTCGGCCGCAACGTCGACCCCGGCCACGCGCGCCGAGCCGGACGTGATCGTCATCAGCGTCGTCAGCATCCGGACGGTCGTCGACTTGCCGGCGCCGTTCGGTCCGAGGAACCCGAAGACCTCGCCCTCCTGGATGCGGAGGTCGACGCCGCGGACCGCCTCGACGTCGCCACCCCGTCCGGAGTAGTGCTTGACGAGCTGCTCAGCTTCCACCGCAAGGGTCATGGTCCGAACCCTATCCTCGGTCGCGGACACGGGTTCCCGTACCGTCATGGTTCGCTCGACGCCCCCTTCCCTTCCCGCACGCCGAAGAGACCGGCCGGCGACCGGGAACTCATCGGTCCCCTTCGACGCTTCGAACCGCGGGCACCGGCACCGGTTCTGGTTCCGCGCCGGAACCGGCCCGCCGACGGAGCACGGTCGCGGTGAACGCCGCGAGCGCCACCGTTCCGACGACGCTGATCAGGGCGACGACGTGCATCCCGCTGAGGAACGCGTCGTTCGCGGCCTCGAGCAGCGGAGCGCCGACCTCCGCGGGGAGCTGCGCCGCCACCTCGACAGCGCCGCCGAGCGTGTCCTGAGCGACCGCCGCGCTCTCCGGGGGGACCCCGGCCGGGATCCCTTCTGCCACCCCGTTCCGGTAGAGCGCGACGCCGATGCTGCCGAAGAACGCGATGCCGAGCGCCCCACCCAGCTCCGCCGTGGTCTCCGAGATCCCGGCCGCGGCCCCGGCTCGCTCCGGTGGGGCCGATCCGATAATCAGGTCGTTCGTCAGCGTGAAGACGGGGGCCGTCCCCAGGGAGAACGCGACGGAGCCCGTCACGATCATCGCGAAGCCGGTCGTCGCGTCGACCAGCGTGAAGACGACGAACCCGAGGGCCGCGAGCGCGAGGCCGGCGGCCATGATCGTCGTCGGAGCGAACCGCTGCGCGAGCTTGGGTGTCACCTGGGAGCCGACGACGAACGCGAGCGCCCACGGGAGCGTCCAGAGCCCGGCTTCCAGCGGCGACAGACCGAGCACCAGCTGGAGGTACTGCGGCACGAACAGGAACCCGCCGAACACCAGCAGGATGCCGACCCCGTAGAGGAACAGGGACGAGGTGAAGGTCGGAACCCGGAACAGGCGGAGGTCGATGAGCGGATCGTCCAGCCGCCGTTGCCGGTGGACGAACACCACCGCGATCGCGAGGCCGAGCGCGATCGAGGCAACCGGGAGCCATGAGATCCCGTCCTGCGCGAACTGCTTCAGGCCGTAGATCGCGGCCAGGATCGCGACGAGCGACATCGCGGCGCTCGGGATGTCCAGCCTCCCGGCGGTCGGGTCCTTGTATTCGGGCAGGAGCCTCGGTCCGAGGATCAGCAGGAGCGCCATCACCGGGACGTTGATCAGGAACGCGGCACCCCACCAGAAGAACTCGAGCACGAGGCCGCCGAGGAGAGGCCCGACCGCGGCCCCCACCGAGAAGCTCGTGATCCAGACCGCGATCGCCCTCGTCCGTTGGTCCGGGTCGAGGAACATGTTCCGGATCAAGGACAGCGTCGAGGGCGCGATCGTGGCCCCCGCGATCCCGAGGAGTGCCCTCGTGCCGATCAACATCTCGGCGCTCGTCGACATCGCGGCGAGCACGGAGGCGGCGCCGAACGCGGCGGCTCCGATCATCAGGAGGCGGCGGCGGCCGATCCGGTCGCCGAGCGTACCCATCGTGATGAGCGACCCGGCGACGACGAACCCGTAGATGTCGATGATCCACAGCAGCTGCGTGCTGCTCGGCTGCAGGTCGGCGCTGATCGCCGGGACCGCGAGGTGGAGCACGGTCAGGTCCATCACGTAGAGCATGCAGGCGAGCGCGATCACGCCCAGGCCGATCCACTCGCGGCGACCTGCCCGCGGTGGCGCGACGTCGAGGTTCTCGGTGCCGTGGAGCATCTGCGACCTCCCTGGATGCCTCATGCATCCGAGGATGGGACCGTGGACGGATCGTGAACTCATCGGTCCCGACCCGGTCCGCGGACCTCGGGATCCCAGCTCCCGTGCGTACCCTGTGGGCCGAACGGGAGGGATCGGAGGAACCACGTGGCTCAGCTGACGACGAAGCCTAGCTCCGAGGAGCTGGAGCTCCAGCTCGAACAGCACCGGACGGAGCTCACCGCGTACGCCTACCGGATGCTCGGATCGGCGTTCGAGGCGGAGGACGCCGTGCAGGAGGCCATGCTCCGGGCGTGGCGCGCCTTCGACCGCTTCGAGGGCCGCTCGTCGGTCCGCTCGTGGCTGTACCGCATCGTGGCGAACGTCTGTTTCGACATGCTGAGCGGGAGCGAGCGCCGTGCACGACCGATGGAGCTCGCGGGACCGAAGACCGCGGACTCGCCGTTCCCGGAGCCGCTCGCCGAGAACACCTGGATCCTCCCGATCCCCGACGGCCGCGTCGTTGCTCCGGACGCCGACCCGGCGGAGGTGATCGAGTCACGGGAGTCGATCCGCCTGGCGTTCGTCGCCGCGTTGCAACACCTGCCCCCGAAACAGCGAGCGGTCCTGATCCTCCGCGAGGTCCTGCGCTGGCGGGCCTCCGAGGTCGCCGAGCTGCTCGAGACGTCGGTCGCCTCGGTGAACAGCGCGCTCCAGCGGGCGCGGGCGACCCTCGCGACGATCGACGTCGAGGAGACCGAGGCCCTGCGGCCGAACGACGAGGAGCAGCGAGCCCTCCTGGCCCGCTACGTCGAGGCGTTCGAGCGGTACGACATGGACTCGCTCACCTCCGTGCTGCACGAGGACGCCTCGTGGTCGATGCCCCCGCACGACTTCTGGCTCCGGTCCCACGACGACATCCGGGCGTGGTGTCTGGGCCCGGGGATCGGCTGTCGTGATTCGCGCCTGGTGCCGGTGGAGGCCAACGGGTCGCCCGCGTTCGGGCAGTACAAGCCGGCGCCGGACGGCAGCCTGCAGCCGTGGTCGCTCCAGGTCATCGAGATCTCAGAGGGGGCGATCGCGGGGATCTCCTTCTTCCTCGACACCGAGCGCCTGTTCCCGCTGTTCGGACTGCCCGCTCGGCTCGAGCCCTGACGCGTCGGCGCAGGGCCCGGCGCACGGCAAGACATCGCCGAGCCCGAGGAACTCGACGAGATCGCGGAGCTCGCCGCAGGCGTCGCGGAAGCCCAGCCGCCGCCCCCTCCGCAGCGCCGTGAGCTGGAGCCGGGCCAGAACGTCGACGGTCAGGGCGTCCGGGTCGTCGAGCCCTCCGACGTCGCATGGGATGGGGTCGGCGGCGCAGCGCTCCACGAGCACGTGGACCCGCTGGCAGAGAGCGGGGATGTCATTCCGAGCGATCGGACCGTCGAGGAGCAGGCGCGGCCTCTCGTTCGTCTCCATCTCTTCATACGACCGGCTTCAGGCGGGAACATCATCGGCACCGCTTCCATCGGCGAGTGAGGTTCCTAACCCTGGGATGCTGCTCGTGATGATCGACGCGACCGGACAGGAGATGGAGCGACCGGTACCGCTCCGCGCCGTCGTCCTCGTGGAAGGCCTCAGTGACCGGGTGGCGCTCGAGGCGGCGGCCTCGCGGCACGGCCGGTCGCTGAGCGCGGAGGGAGTGTCGGTCGTCGACATGGGCGGCGCCACGAACGTCGGCCGGTTCCTGGAACGGTTCGGCCCGCCCGGGCTCGACGTGTCGCTCGCCGGCCTGTACGACTCGGGGGAGGAACCTGGATTCCGCCGAGCCCTCGAGGCAGTGGGTCTCGGATCGGACCTCTCTCGAGCCGACATGGAGCGGCTGGGCTTCTTCGCGTGCGTGGAGGATCTCGAGGACGAGCTGATCCGAGCGGCCGGCGCCGATGCCGTGTTGGACGTGGTCCGGACGCGCGGCGAGCTCGGACCCTTCCGAACCCTCAGCAAGCAACCGGGATGGCGGGAGCGACCCGTCGAGCAACGACTCAAGCGTTTCCTCGGGAACTCGAACCGCAAGATCGACTACGCGCCCCCGATCATCGACCTGCTCGCCCCCTCGGCCGTCCCTCGCCCGCTCGACGGGGTCCTCAGCCACATCTGACCTCCGCCTACGGTTCCCCCGCGGCGACGGCATCCGATCCCGAAGCGGAGAGGGGCTCCGCCCCGGCGTCGCCGAGCACGGCTCGATACGTTCCAGCGTGGCGCCGACGAGCGAGCTGAACGGCTGGGTCGAGGCGGTCTCGCGGCCGCCCGCGGCCAGGGCCGCGCCCGTACACGACCCACGGCCGAGGATCGCGTCGTCAGTCGGGAAGCAGGGGGACCGACGGGCCGTGGTTCCGACCGAGGAGCACGGCCCGGGCGATGGCCGCCGACCCGAACTTGTCGCGCACCTCGTCGAGCGTGGCGTCCACCGGCGGACGACCGAGCGGCAACGCGAGTTGGATCGCGCGGTCGTCGGTGAGGTTCGTGAACGTCACGCCGATGAGGGTGATCCCGCGCTGCCGGATCAGCGGCATCGACGACGCGAGCAGCCCTCTCGCGACGGCGAGGACCGTCTCCGTGCGCGCGGTGGCCTCCGCGATCGTCTCGGACCGGGTCACACGAGAGAGGTCGTCGAAGCGCAGCCGGAGCACGACCGTCCTGGACACCCGATGGGCCGCTCGGAGCCGTCGCGAGAGACGGTCGACCAGCGCCACGAGATCGCTGTCGAGCTCGTCGGGCGATCTCCGTCCGCGGCCGAGGGCGCGCTGGGTTCCGATCGAGCGGCGCCGACGCCCGACCCGCACCGGCCTCGGATCGCGGTTGTGGGCGAGCGCGTGAAGATGCCGGCCGGCGGCCCGCCCGAGGATCCGAACAAGCGTCGACTCGCCGATCGACGCGACCTCTGCCACGGTCGTGATCGACTCAGCGTGGAGCTTGGCCGCGGTCGCCGGCCCGACGCCCCACAACCGCTCGACCGGGAGGGGATGGAGGAAGTCGAGCTCGCCGTCGGTCGGCACCACGAGCAGCCCGTCGGGTTTGGCGACCCCACTGGCCACCTTGGCGAGGAACTTCGTGCGGGCCACCCCTACCGTCACGGGAAGGCCGACGCGCTCGAGGACCTCGGACCGCAACCGGACGGCGATCTCGAGCGGGGTGCCCGCGATCCGACGCAGTCCTCCGACGTCGAGGAACGCCTCGTCGATCGAGAGGCCTTCCACGAACGGCGTCGTGTCGTCGAACACATGGAACAGCGCTTTGCTCGCCTCGCTGTAGGCATCCATCCGCGGGCGGACGACGACCGCGTGCGGACAGAGCCGGAGCGCCTGGGCGCCGCCCATCGGCGTCCGGATGCCGTAGGCCTTCGCCTCGTAGCTCGCCGCGAGCACGACGCCGGCCCCGACGATCACCGGGCGGCCCCGCAGGGACGGGTCGTCCCGTTGCTCGACGGACGCATAGAAGGAGTCGACGTCGGCGTGCAGGATCGCGGCATCCCTCGGCACGAACGCATGCTCGCATCCGGCACGGACGCGAAACGACGTCCTCGGATCGCGGGTAGTCTCCTGAGCCCCCCTGCGAACCCCGGACCCGAGGAAGGATCGACACGCCTCCGCCAGTTGACACTGACATGGGTCGACCGGGACGTCGGAGATGGCTCCGGCGCGTTGGGATCGTCCTCGGATCCCTCGTCCTCCTCGTCATCGCTGCCTACGGGTGGGCGTGGGCGTCCCTGGATCGATCCACCGTCGCCCGGGCGATGGTGTGGCTGGATGCGGACGTGGACGACCGGTCCCGGTTCCCGTCGAGGTCGATCCCGGCCGGGCGGGACGCGAGCCCGCTGCCCGGCGGGACCGAGATCGATATCGAGACCGACGGAGCCCCTGACTTCGACGCATTCCTGCGGGCGAACGACACGCTCGCGTTCGTCGTGGTTCACGAGGACGAGTTGGTCTACGAGCGCTACTTCGGCGGCTCCGACCGGCAGACCCCCCAGACGTCCTTCTCCGTCGCGAAGTCTGTCCTCTCGACCCTGGTGGGCATCGCGATCGACGAAGGGCTGATCGAGAGCGTCGACGACCCGGTCACGGTCTACCTCCCCGAGTTGACCGAGCGGGATCGCCGGTTCGAGCGGATCACGCTCCGCGACCTCCTCGCGATGTCTTCAGGCCTCCGGTACGAGGAGCCCGCGATCCCCGTGCCGTGGGGGGACGACGTCGTCACGTACTACGGCGTCGACCTGCGAGACGTGGGGCTCAACGGCTCCGACATCGAAGGCGCTCCCGGCGTGGAGTGGCACTACAACAACTACAACCCGCTGCTGCTCGGGATGGTGCTAGAGCGCGTCACGGGGACGACGGTCTCCGACTACCTGGCCACCCAGCTGTGGCAACCGCTGGGGGCGGAGTCCGACGCGTCATGGAGCATCGACTCGACGCGGTCCGGCTTCGAGAAGATGGAGAGCGGGTTCAACGCGACGGCGGTCGACTACGCGCGGTTCGGCCTGCTGTACCTCCACGGCGGTGAGTGGAACCGGACTCGGATCGTGTCTCGGGACTGGGTTCGAGAGGCATCGGCCGCCGACACCAGCGGAGATCCGGCCCCGCACTACCAGTACTACTGGTGGATCGATACGGAGCGGCCAGGGCGCTTCTACGGGCTCGGGAACCTCGGCCAGTACGTGTACGTTGCCCGCGATGCGGATGCGGTGATCGTGCGCCTGGGCCGCGACTGGGGCGTCGAGAACGATGCGTGGCTCGACTCGTTCCGTGAAATCGCCGATCGGCTCCCGAGCCGCGGGTGAAGCGAGCTCTCCCTCCGGCGGGGTCAAGCAGGGCCCTACCGCGCGACGCGGTACACGAGATGCGTCACGCCGCCGGTCTGATCGAGCCCCGTGCGCTCCAGCTCCACGCGCTCGGGGAGTTGATCGAACAGCCGGCGCCCGCCGCCGAGCAGGACGTCGACCAGATGGATCCTGATCTCGTCCACGAGGCCGGCGGCCAGGTACTGCTGGTCGAGGTCGGCGCCCATGAGCCCGATCTCCTTGTCGCCGGCGACCCCCTTCGCCTTCGCGAGCGCGCTCTCGATCCCGTCGGGGACGACCGTGAAGATCGGGTCGATGCCCTCCATCGGCCTGTGCGTGACCACGAAGCAGGGGACGTCCTCGATCGGGCCCTTGCCGCCCCAAGCCTCGATCGAGTTGTCGTACGAGCGGCGGCCCATGATCACGGCGCCGGTGTTCGCGGTGATGTCGCCGTACACGCGCTCGAAGACCGATGGATCGTCGAACGCCCAGTCGTGGAGCCGCATGCCGTCCTCGCCGAGCCCCTGCTCGGGCGTGTCGTTCGGCGCCGCGATGAAGCCGTCCAACGACATGCTCATGTCGATCACCACGTTGCCCATGGCGCCTCCCTGGCCCTCGTCGCTGACACCGGCCGCGCCTACGAACCTATCCGGTCATCAGCCGACGTGTAGTGGATGTGCTCCACTGGGGTCCATGGGTATGTCGCTCGAGGAGGTCGCCGACCGAGCCGGGGTCGAACCCTCCTTCGTCCGGCGCGTCGTCCGGTCCGGGGTCCTCGAGGCCGAACCGGACGGCACCTTCTCCGACGGCGACGTCCGGCGCGCCCGTGTCCTCGAAGGACTCGAGCGGGCCGGACTTCCGCTCGAGACGATCGCCGAGGCGGTCGGGCGGGGTGAGCTGCAGTTCGCATCCCTCGACCGGCCGGTCTACGACCGCTTCGCCGAACTGAGCGCGAGCTCGTTCCGGGAGGTGAGCGAACGGGACGAGATCCCGCTCGAGCCGCTCCTCGTGCTCCGCGAGGCGATGGGCTTCGCGCAGGCCGGCCCCGACGATCGGATGCGCGAGGACGAGCTCCGGGTCGTCCCGTTGATCCGCCTCCAGCTCTCCAAGGGGTTCGATCCCGCCACGATCGAGCCATGGCTCCGCGTCTACGGCGACGCCCTTCGCCGGATCGCGGAGACCGAAGCGGACTGGTGGCACACGCAGATCTCGGTCCCGAAGCTCGCGGCGGGCATGACCGAAGCCGAGGTGCAGGAGATCTCGGCCGAGTGGGGCGACGAGTTCGATGCGCTCGTGGACCAAGCCCTGTTGGCCATCTACCACGCACAGCAAGAGCACACGTGGACGGAGAACCTGATCGAAGAGATCGAGAGCGCGCTGGACCGTGCCGGACTCAGGGCGAGCATGAGAACGACGCCGGCGATCTGTTTCCTCGACATCGCCGGGTTCACCGACCTGGTCGAGGAGCGCGGCGACCAGGCGGCGACCGACGTCGCGACGCGCCTCATGCCGCTGGTGACCCGGCTGGCCGAGCGCCACGGCGGCAAGGTCGTGAAGTGGCTGGGCGACGGGGTGATGCTCCACTTCGCCCGCGCGGAGCACGCCGTGGCCGCGGCGCTCGACATGCGCGAGGCGGTCGCCGACACCGACCTGCCGCCCGCGCACATCGGGATCCACTCCGGGCCCGTGGTCTTCCAGGGCGGCGACTACTTCGGTCGCACGGTCAACCTCGCCGCGAGGATCGCCGACCATGCTCAGCCGGGCCAGGTCCTCGTGAGCGACGACGTCGCCAGGTCGGTCGGGAGCGGGCGGTTCGCGTTCGCGCCGATCGGACCGGTCGGGCTGAAAGGAGTCTCGGGCCCCGTGCGTCTGAACGCGGTCGCGCGGAGGTCGTAGGATCACGTCTCCCGGCGGGGACCGACCGCCGTGAAGCGCGCGACCGACCCGATCACCTCGATCTCCACGGTTCGAAACGACTCCTGCAGGTTCTCCCGGAGTCCAACGACGGTGTCGCCGAGGTTGTCGAAGTCGCCCGCCTTGTTGAAAGCCTTCAGGACCAGGCGGGCTTGGGGGATATGGCGTTCCGCGACCCCCAGGACGGTCCCGCCGAACAAGACGCCGTCGGGTTCGAGCACGGCAGCGATGTTCCGGATCGCGGTGGCCTTGTTCTCCTGCGGTCCGCGCAGGCAGTGAAGTACGAAGCTCAGCGCCGTCGAGTCGAACGACGACTCGACGGGCAGGGGCTCCATCACGCTCGCCTGGATGGTCGTCGGATGCATCGCCGCGAGCCGGCGAGAGCAATGGGCGAGCACGTTCGGGTTGGGATCGAGCAGCGTGACCTCCGTCCCGGCCGGCGGAGCGGCCTTCTCGAGGAAGTAGCCCGTGCCCGGCCCGACGTCCAGGTGCCGCCGGCCGAGGTTCCGACGGTAGTGCTCGACGAAAGGCTGCGGCGGGGATCGCCAGACCGCGCGCGCCATGAACCCCAGCACCCAGGGGTCGTAGATCGCCAACAGGAACCGGTTGTACCCGCGGTAGCCCTTGTAGCCGGGATCGCCTTTGTCCATCGTCCCCATGGCCTCACCGCGACGGCGTCAGCCGCGACATCCGGGCCGGCTCGACGAAGAGCAGATCCTTGGCGTTCGCCGGTCGATCCAACGCCTCCTGCGCCCGTGCGTACATCCCGTCTCTCAACCGCATCGAGCTCTCGTCCTTCTCCTCGGGCTCGTACGCGCCCGTCACGGCGAAATGGTCGCGTAGCTCCTCCACCGACGCCGCATGGGTCCGGAGCTCGAACCGACGGCTATCGTCGAGGACGAACATCCCTCGATCGACGATCGCCGCCACCGCATCCTCGGCCCGTTCCAGGTCCACCTCGTAGTCGTATCCCGGGTCTGTCTCGGCGAACGTCACCGTGCCGTCCAACCGGACCAACACGAACGGCGCCGCGCGGGCGGGATGGATCTCGATCAGACGCCCCGAGGGACGAAGGAGCCGGTGGGCTTCCTCCAGGGCATGGACCATACCCTCGTGGGGCATTCAGCAGAGCGACCAGGAAAGGATCGTGACGTCGAACACGTTCGATTCGGTTGTGGCTGAGAAGTCCTCGAACGCCACACGGCGGAACCGAACCGTCCCGCGAAGCCCCTCCGGGAGCCCGCTCTCGGCCCGGGCGATCGCATCCTCGAACGCATCGATCGCCGTGACGCGCGCGGCCCGGTCTGCGTAACGCCACGTCAGGCGGCCGTCCCCGCAGCCGATCTCGAGCACGTCCGCGCCGTCGAAGTCGGCGAGCTCGAGCAGGGCGACCTTCTCATCGCCCTCCGGATCGGTCAGGACCGTCATGCGTGCACCTTACCGGCCCGATCGTTCCGTCCTAGGCGGCGCGCATCCGGTTGTTCCTCGGGTTGTGCTCCAGCTCCGCCATCCCGAGCTCCTCCATGAGCGGCGGCAGGTACATCCCGAACCGGCCTCGATAGCCCTTCTTCGTCCCGTACCAACCGCCCACTGGGTTGTCGGGGGAGCGTCCCCACGCTTCGACCGTTCCGTCCTTCGCCTGCTTCTGCTCGTCCGCGGCGCCGAGCTCCATCCAGTCGCCGTGCCGCTTCAACATCGCGTGGAGGTCCTCGATCGCCCGCAGGTGGTAACCGAGCTTCGTGGAGCCCACCTGGCAGACGAGCGTCGGCGGGTCGGCCTCCTCGTCCCGCCACATCTGGTACTCCGACGTTTCCGGCGGGGTCTTGAGCACCCACGGATCCTGCTTCGTTCCACTCCCTGCCACACGTCCTCCCGCTTAGTACTCGTCGTGCCGCCGGAGCCAGAGTTGCATCCCGTCGCCCTCGTCGCGGCCCTTCGGCGCCCGGTCGAGGATCGCGTAGTAGGCCATCAAGAACTCGAGCCCGCGGGCCTGGGTCGAGTACGTGTGGTACACGGCGCCGTCGTCCTCGGCGAACACGCTGAAGCCGGGTCCCTCGCTCAGGTAGCCGGGGACGTCCGTCCCGCTCGCGATGGCGTTCGCGTCGAGGATCGGGGGGGCGCCGCCACCCTCGAGCATCGGCCCGGCGAACTTGTTCACCTGCTCCTCGGTGTAGGAGAAGCCGAGGTCGAAGTTGAAGTCGTCGTTGGCGCACGAGACCCATGGGAAGGACCAGCCCATCCGCTCCTCGTAGGCGAGGAGCCGCTCGATCGGCGCGCGTGAGACGTAGAGCATCGTCACGTCCCGCGCGTGGAGGTGCGGCAGGACGGCGTTGACCGCGTCCGCCGACGACGAGCACGTCGGGCAGCCGGCCGCGTAGCTGGGACCGAACATGAAGTGGTAGATCAGGAGCTGCGAGCGGCCGTTGAACAACTCCGCGAGCGTCCGGGTGCCGTCGCGGGTGTCGAACCGGTACTCCTTCTCGACCGGAACCCAGGGGAGCTCCCGTCGCATCCGGGCGAGATCGTCCCCCATGCGCGTGTGCTCCTTCTCGAGGCGCAGGAGCTCGTCCCGAGCCGCCTGCCATTCCTGCCGGGTGCCGATCCGATGATCGTTCATGTGGTCAGCGCGCCTCCGTCGCGAAGGATCCGGTGACGAGCTCGCCCGCGGGGGCGTACGTTCCCATCAGCACGCCGCTCGAAGAGACCCTGCTGTCGACGAGCCGCAACGTGCTCGGTGGCGTGCCGTCCGCGAACAGACGCTTCCCCGTCCCGAGCGTCACCGGGAAGACCAGGAGCGCGTACTCGTCGATCAGGCCGGCGCGCATCAACGTCTGGATCAGGTTCGCGCTGCCGTAGACCAGGAGCCCCGGACCGTCCGTCTCCTTGAGCGTCCCGATCTCCTCGGCGACGTCTCCGTCGAGCAAGACCGCTGGGCCCCAGTCCAGCGAAGGTCGGCTCCGTGAGGCGACGTACTTCGTCGCCTCGTTCAGGGGCTTGCCTCCCGCCTCCTCGGGCACGTCCGGCCAATACCTCGCGAAGATCTCGTACGTCCGCCGCCCGAGCAATAGATCGAAGGGAGAGGGCGGCGTCTCTTCCATGAAACGGTCGAGATCCCCATCCCAGAGCGGCACGGTCCACCCGCCGTGCGTGAACCCATCCTCCGGGTCCTCCTCGGGTCCGCCTGGGGCCTGCATGACCCCGTCAAGGCTCAGGAACGTGGTCACGAGCAGCTTCCTCATTCTCTCGCCTCCCTCGTGATCGAGCCGGTCCACCGAGCGTCACCGAGGCATCGTTCGGCCGAACGACGCCCTCTACGACACCGAGTCGGGAGTGAGCGCTAGCCGGTGGGCATGGTCTCCCAGAGGCCCACGACGTTGCCCTCGGTGTCCTTGAAGTAGGCGAACGCGCCCATGTTGGGGATCTCGGTGCGCTCGGTCACGGTGCTCCCGCCGGCGGCCTCGACCTCTTTCAGGGCGATGTCGATCGAGTCGACGTCGACCGTGACGACCGGTACCGGCGTCTGCGCCGTCCGCTTGAACAGCCCGCCGTTGATCGCGCCGGGCTCGAGCGGGAGCTGCGTCTTCTCGTCGACCGCCGTGGTCCGGATCGACGTGTAGTCGACCTCCGGCATCGGCCGAAGCTCCCAGTCGAACACGGAGCTGTAGAACTCGCTCGCCCGCGCCACGTCATCGGCCGGGATCTCGAAATGCACCACCTTGGGCATGCCCGTCTCCTTTCCCTCGGGGCCTCGGTTCCCATCGAGTCAACTCCAGGGTCGGAGAGCCCGTCAAACGCCGGCACGCTCGGGATGATGGTTCGATGGCAAGAAGTCGAACCTTGCCATCCATCCAGACCGGGGCGGTCCGGGAAGGCCGGGTCTAGCGGTGTCGCAGCTCCAAGAGTCTGCGGAGGTCCCGGTGTCGTCGGACGCCGGCGCCGCCCTGCACCCAGGCGGCGGCCGGCGGTCGGCCGTCGAACCGCGAGAACGGGCGAGCGTGGCTGTGCTGCCACGCTTCTCGCGATGAGGTCAAGGCCTGGACGGCGTCGCGAACGCCGGATCCTGGCGAGTGGTGCTCTCGACGAGCATCGTTCACGACGACCCAGCCGTACCCGGCTCGGTCGGTCGGGAAACCCGGGCCGCTGGATCCGCTACCGGCCGGCGGCCGTCACGACAGGCTCGAGCAGGGCCAGGGTCATGGCGTCGGCGTCCACGGCGGCTCGGATCCCGAGCGGCATCGGGAGGTTCGGCCCGGCGTGGCCGATGTCGACGTCCCCCAGGACCGGGATGGGTCGGTCACCGACGACCTCGAGGACGATGTCGCGGAGGGAGTCGGGTCCGGCCGGGGTCGGTTCGACCTCGAACGGTCGCCCCACGACCATGCCCGAGATCCGGTCGAGCACGCCCGCCTGTCGCAGCACGTGCAGGTCGTTCCAGACGACCGAGGTCGACGTGAAGGCCTCCTCCCAGAACAGGAGCGCCCCGTCGAAGCGCTCGGGCGCGAGCGCGGACGACCTCGCCTGCACGCGCACGAGACGGTTGAGCATCCCGCCGACCAACGGGCCTTCCGCCCTGCCCGATCGCCAGCACTCCCACCGGCGGCCCGGCGGCAGCGGACCGATCGGCGCGTCGTCCGTCAGGGCGCGACGGTACAGGTCGACGAGCTGCTCGCGGCGAGCGTCGTCCCGCTCGTTCCACTCGCCGAACCCGAACGTGACGAGGTCGGAGTGCAGCGAGACCAGGCCCGTCCGGGCGTGGAGCGCCAGGTGCAACGCGGAGACGTCGCTCATCCCCAGTACCGGCTTCGGGTCGGCCAGGACGGCGTCGACGTCGATCAGATCCAGGTAGCTCAGGGTCATCCGGCCGCCGGTGAGCGAGAAGATCGCCCGAACCTCGGGGTCCCGGAGGTGGCGGTTGAGCTCCTCGGCGACCTCCGCCGGCGGCGCGGCCGCCCACCACCACTGCCGGTCGAGGTCGACCAAGGGCGACACGCGGACGCGGAACCCCATCCGCTCGATCTCGTGGACGCCACGCTCGAACAGTGGCGCCTCGTCCTTCTCCAACCCGCCGGATGTCGCCACGACCGCGACGAGGTCGTCCTTCCGCAACGCCGTCGGTCGCAGGTTCGAGGCCATGGATCGAGCCTAGCAACGCGTCTCCTCGAGCTCGATCGTGGGATGACTCCGAGCTGACGGCACTTCCGTCACGGTGGTAGTCAGGACATGTGCCACCCGATGCCGACGAGCCCGTCACCGACAGCCCGACCGGCTGGGTAGCCGAGCACGTCCGGAACTACGTCGAATCGGACGGGCGGAAGGGGCATCGATGGAGCGGCGTCGACACGCTCCTGCTCACCACGCGCGGGCGGTCCACCGGGAGGCTCCGACGGACCGCCCTGATCTACGGCAGTGACCGCGGCCGGTACCTCGTGGTGGCATCGAACGGCGGCTCGGAGGCCCACCCCGACTGGTACAGGAACCTCACGGCGGACCCGCACGTGTGGGTCCAGGTCGGGGACGAACGCTTCGAGGCCACCGCCCGGACGGCCACCGCTCGACAGAAGCCGAGGCTCTGGCGCGAGATGGTGTCGATCTGGCCGGAGTACGAGCGGTACCAGACCAGGACCGACCGGGACATCCCGGTCGTGATCCTCGAACGGATCACCTGACCGTCGAGTCAGCCGTTCGAAAGGTCGACCGGCAGCCTCTCGTCGTGAGGGTCGAGGAGGGAGTGCTCGGTGGCGACGGCGCGGTAGAGCCGATGTCGGGCGGGGGGCGACACCCGGTCGGGCGTCCACGGGCTGAACCCCTGCTCCTCCGACCTCGCGGAGAAGATCGCGAGTCCCTCTTCGACGTCGTCGAGTTGCTCGGCGACCGCCGACAGGTACACGGCGTTCCAGCCGCCGGTCCGATGCGAATCGAAGATCACGATCGCGACCTGGGGACGGACCGCGATGTTCTTCGAATGCGTCGCCTCTGGTGAGGAGACCCAGAAGAACTCCCGGTAACCACGGGGCGCGTACCAGACCGGCGACGCCCATGGGAGACCGTCGTGGTCGGCCGTGGCGAGCGTCATGAAGCGGTTCGAGTCGACGATCGACCTCGCGGTCGCTTCGAGCTCCTCCGGAGTCTCGCGGCCGGTCACGCCTCGATCAGGGCTCGAGCGCCTTGGGCGGTTCGTCGCCGCCGTCGCCTGCTGCCCATGCGATCGCCGCGTCGCGGTCGGCGAGCGGAAACCGCTTGAGCTCCCCGGGCGTCATCCAGCCG
This sequence comes from Actinomycetota bacterium, assembly GCA_036281075.1. GTDB lineage: Bacteria > Actinomycetota > UBA4738 > UBA4738 > HRBIN12 > JAJNBA01. Next base: position 41,914 of record DASUPO010000043.1, read on the forward strand.
AACAACGACGTGACGGTGATCATCCAGTCGAGATCCGTCACGAGGGCGATCCGCTTCCACCGCCGGAGATGCTCGAAGCCCATCTTGAGGTCCTGCCAGCCCGCGCCGGGCGACATCCCTCCCCATCGAGGGAACACGAGGACGATCCGGACGTCCTCTCCCCGCTCCCAGACGGCGCGGACGGCCGGCATCAGGATGTCGCGGTAATCGGATTCGTGGATCTCACCGTCCGCCTCGAACCCGATCACGCCGGCCGGGAGACCGGCGAGTGGTATCAGCATGCGACCGAGCCTAGCAACGCCCTTCGATCCGGGTCACGCCACCCGCCGTCCACCGATGTCGTACGGCACGTTGATCGACTCGTCGGCGCCGGGGTTGGGACGCCAGCCGCCGCGGAACGCCTCGCCGTCTTTCGTCGAACCGGCTCGTGAACGTCGCGTCGAGCGGTCCGTACGAGACCGAGATCTTCACGTCGTCGCCGTCGAGCTCCCAGCGATACGGCAGCGGCGCCGGCGACAGGTTGGAGAACACGGTCGACGGGAACGTGCCGCTCTCGGGGTCGTAGCCGATCAGCTCGAGGCTGTCGATCCGCATGCCCATGAAGTCGAGCCGGACGTGCTGCTCGAAGAAGAACCCGCCGGGCAGCCATCGGTACGTCGCTTCGCCCAAGATGTCAATCTCGTGGGAGCCGACCAGGCTCCCCTCCATCGTCCACGTCCCCACGAAACGGTCGAACAGCCGCAGCGCCGGATCCGGGGTCGGCGCCTGTACCTGCGTCTCGTCTGTCATCGTGGCCTCCCTCCTCGTCGAGGACCTCGTCCTCGCCTTTCCCCCTGAAGGTCGGAGCCGACCCGCGGATCTCGACAGAGGCCGGCTGTCAGACGGTGACGACGATCTTGCCGAGCGCGTGGCCTCGTTCGAGCTCGCGGATCGCGTCCGATGCCTCGACGAGCGGGTAGGTCCTGCCGACGACCGGCATGACCGTGCCGGCGTCCACGAGCTCCCCGAGCGCGACGAGGTCCTCCCGCGTCTCCTTCGACATCACCGGACGCATCCGCCGGCCGGAGAAGAGCGACAGGATCGGCGCGCGGAGGATCTGGCGGAAGAAGCCGCCGGTCCACTTCCCGCCACCGTCCCCGCCGACGATCGCGAGGGTTCCCTTCCTGGTGAGCGCGCGGCGGAGCCGGGCCAGCGGCCGCCGGCCCGCGGTGTCGACGATCACGTCCCAGCGAAGCGTTCCGTCCGTGAAGTCCTCGCGCGCGTAGTCGATCACGTGGTCGGCGCCGAGCGACCGCACGAGCTCCGCCTTCGAGCCGCTGCACACGCCGGTGACCTCGGCCCCGAACGCCTTCGCGACCTGCACGGTGAGCGTCCCGACACCGCCGCCGGCGCCGACCACGAGCACGCGCTGCCCCGGTCGCACCTGCGCGACGTCGCGGATCGCCTGGAGGGCGGTGAGACCCGAGATCGGGAGGGCGGCCGCCTGCTCGAACGTGAGCCCGGCGGGCTTCGAGACGAGCTTGTCGGGGCGACCGACCGCGAGCTCGGCGAAGGAACCCTCGACGATCCCCATCACCTCGTCTCCGGGACGGAGGTCGGTCACGTCAGAGCCGACGGACTCGACCGTCCCCGCGACATCTCTCCCGCGAACACCGTTCTTGATCCTGTGGAACCCGGGCATGAGGCGCACGAAGTACGGCTGCCCCGTCATCAGGTGCCACACGTCCGGGCCGCACCCGGCGGCGTGCACGCGGACGAGCACGTCGCCGGCGCCGACCT
>DASUPO010000044.1:0-27583 GCA_036281075.1 Actinomycetota bacterium
GCTCGACTTCCTTGGCGATCGTGACGCCGTCGTTCGTGATCGTGGGTGCGCCCCACTTCTTGTCCAGGACCACGTTCTGTCCCTTCGGGCCGAGCGTGATCGCGACCGTGTCGGCGAGCTTGTCGACGCCGGCCTCCAGGCCGCGCCGCGCCTCCTCGCCGAACTTCAGCTGCTTCGATGCCACCGGGAGCCTCCTTGGTTGTCGGGTCGTGCCATGGAACGACGCGGGCGGGGCTCGCGTCCGCGAGCCCCGCCCGCCACGACCGGGTGTTCCCTAGCCGACGATGGCGAGGACGTCGCGGGCCGAGAGGATCTGGTACTCGGTCCCGTCGGTGTCCTTCCACTCCGTGCCCCCGTACTTCGAGTAGATCACCGTGTCGCCGACGGAGACGTCCACGGGGATCCGCTCGTCGCCGTCCTCGTTGAACTTGCCGGGGCCCACCGCGACCACGGTCCCGACGACCGGCTTCTCCTTCGCCGTGTCGGGGATCACGAGCCCCGAGGCGGTGGTCTCCTCGGCCTCGCCGGGCTGGACGATGATCCGGTCCTCGAGCGGCTTGAGCTTGAACTCCTTGGCCATCCCTGCCTCTCCTCCCTCGGTCACTGGCTGACAGCCGGGGGGTGGGGATTAGCACTCACCCCCTCTGAGTGCTAAGCAGGATAGCGGCGGAACCGCGCAAGGGTCAACGTGCGCCCGGTGGACCCGGGACGGTCAGATGCCCTTCAGGTAGGCCACCGTCTCCGCCAGCCCGTCCTCCAGGTGCGTCCACGGCTTCCACCCGATCGCCGAAGGCGCCGCCGAGATATCCAGCGCGATGCGTCTGAGCTCCGCCGGTGGCTGTGGCCCGTGGTCCGGCTCACCCGTAAAACCGGTGATCTCGGACAGGAGCCGGTACAGATGGTTGACGCTCGTCTCCAGGCCCGTCCCTACGTTGACGAGCTTGCCCGACCCGGCGTCCATCGCCTGCACGAACGCGTGAACCGTGTCGTCGATGAACACGTAGTCACGTGTTTGATTCCCGTCACCGAAGATCTTGGGCGTCTGGCCGGCGATCATCCTCGAGGCGAAGATCGCGATGACGCCGGCCTCCCCGATCGGATCTTGCCTCGGTCCGTACACGTTCCCCAGTCCGAGTGCCGTGTGGTCGAGGCCCCGGTACCGCTGATAGTGGGAGAGATAGTCCAGGGCGACCTTCTTCGAAACGCCGTACGGAGATAGGGGCCGGGAGCCGTTCGCCGCAGACTCCTTCACCGGGAGGCGGCGTGGTTCGCCGTAGAGGGTTCCGCCGCTGGCCGCGTACACGATCTTGCGCGATCCGACACCTACCGCCGCCTCGAGCACGTTGAGCAGGCCCATGATGTTCACGCTCGCATCGTGGACGGGGTTCTCCAAGGACGGGCGGACGCCCGCCTGCGCCGCGAGGTGGAAGACCACTTCAGGTCGGTGACGTTCGAACAGCGCGACGAGACCGTCCGAACGGACGTCCATGTTGAAGAACGAGAACTCTTTTCCGTAACCACGTGCGTCCACGAGGTTCGCGATACGGCCCGTCGAGAGATCGTCGACCGACACGACCCGATGGCCCTCAGCGAGGAGACGGTCCGCGAGCTGCGATCCGATGAACCCGGCGCCCCCGGTCACCAGGACGGTCGTCACGACGCCAACCTTAGGTTGGGGTCCGCGGCGATGTCCAGCGAGGATCGCTCCCCCAGAGCGAGCCTCGCAGCGCCGACGGTCGCGATCATCGCCGCGTTGTCGGTGCACAGCTCGAGCGAGGGGTAGAGGACCCGGAGCCCCACCGACCGGCCCACCTCGGACATGCGGTCGCGGAGCCGCGTGTTCGCGACGACGCCGCCGCCGAGGAGGACCGTGTCGATGCCCCGGCCCTTGGCGGCGTCGATCGTCTTGGAGACCTGGACGTCGACGATCGCCTCCTGGAAGGACGCGGCGACGTCGGGCAACGAGACCTCCCGACCTGCCTCCTGCTCGGTCCGGAGGTACCGGAGCACCGCCGTCTTCAGGCCGCTCATCGAGAAGTCGAGGTCGCCGGAGTCCGCCATCGCGCGCGGGAACCGGATCGCCGCTGGATCGCCCTCGGCGGCGAGCCGATCGAGGGCCGGACCGCCGGGGAAGCCCAGCCCGAGCAGCCGCGCGACCTTGTCGAACGCCTCGCCGGCCGCGTCGTCGAGGGTCTGGCCCAGCACCTCGTGTCGATGCCGCTCGGGCATCGACACGAGCATCGTGTGTCCGCCCGAGACGACCAGCGCCACGTAGGGCGGATCCGGCTCGCCGTGCTCGAGGAAGTTGGCCCAGATGTGGCCTTCGAGATGGTTGACCCCGATCAGGGGCGAACCCGTGGCCAGCGACACGGCCTTCGCCGCCGCCATCCCGACGAGGAGGGCGCCGACGAGGCCCGGGCCCACGGTGACGGCAACCCCGTCCAGGTCCCCGAAACCCGCGTCGGCCTCGCCGAGGGCACGCTCGAGCAGCGGGTTCAGCGACTCGACGTGCGCCCTCGCCGCGACCTCGGGGACGACGCCGCCGTACCGTTCGTGGAGGTGCTCCTGTCGAGCGATCAGGTTCGCGCGCACGTGGAAGCCGTCCTCCACGATCGCGACCGCGGTCTCGTCGCACGACGTCTCGATCCCGAGCGTGATCACGCGAGGCGCACGCCTTCGGGCAGGCTCTCCTCGATCCCGTCCAACCGGTGCCGGTAGGCGGCCGTCCGGACGTCGTCGGTCCACATGATCAACGCGTCCTCGCTGACCTCCTGGTAGTAGTTCCGGCGGATCCCCACGGGGCGGAACCCGAAGCGTGCGTAGATCCGCTGCGCCCCCCAGTTCGTCACCCGGACCTCGAGGGAGACGGCCCGCGCGCCCAGCTCGATCGCCTGCGGGATCAGCTCTGCGAGGAGGCGGGTCGCGATCCCGTGGCCCTGGTGCATCGGGTCCACGGCCACGTTCGTGATGTGCGCCTCCTCCCCGTAGCAGATCAGGCCCCCGTAGCCGACGACCTCCTTGTGCGTGCGGGCCACGAGGTAGCACCGGTTGCGAGGGTCCGCGATCTCCGCGGCGAACAGGTTGGGGCTCCACGGTCGGGCGTAGACCTGACGCTCGATCGCCATCACGCCGCGCAGGTGCCGCCGGCGCATCCGCGTCACCTCAAGCGCCGGCGCCTCGCTCTCTCCGGTCCCACGCGATCTCCGCATCCGATCTCCTCAGGTACATAGGCACCACATCGTGCAGCCGGTCGTGTTCTTCCCGGAGGAACCGCGGCACGGCGAGCTCGACGAGCGCCGCCGCCTCGGGGTGCGCGCGCATCGGCGAGGCGAACTCCACCCGGGATCCGAGCGCCAGCTGGTCCCCGTACAGGATGGCACCGTCGCCGACGGCTAGCATCTCGCCCGGCAGGGTCTCGAGCTCCGCGGACAGGTGGTCCGGCCTGGCCACGGCGTACTCGCTCCCCCGCACGACACCGCCCGGCAGGGCCCGATAGATCGCGTAGAAGACCTCTCCCCGTCGCCCGTCGATCACCGCCACGATCAGCTTGTGCGTGTGGCGGACCGAGAACGCGAGCGCGTCCAGGCTCGTGATCCCGACGATCGGCACGCTCAGCACCTGGGCCAGCGTCTTCGCCGTCTCGATCCCCACCCGGAGGCCCGTGAACAAGCCCGGTCCGAGCCCCACCGCGACGCCCCCGACCTGCGACAGCTCGATCCCCGTCCAGCTCCGGAGCTGATCCAGCGCGGGGGTCACCGACTCCTGCCGCGCCTTGCCGGCGACCGAGATGGCGCCCAGGATCTCGCGATCGGTCCCGATCGCCACCGACGTACGCGGCGTCGACGTCTCGATCCCGACGACGATCATGACCCGACGTCCCCAGCGTCCGCGTCGCGGAACCTCGCCAGCGCGTCCTCGAGCCGCTCCCACCGGATCGCCCATGACCCGCCGTGCGGCGTGATCCGGATGCGTCGATGGTCGCGGTCGCCCGGTGGCGTCCTGAGCTCCACGCGCAGCCGGTCCGCCGGCAGGAGGTCCGAGATCGCATCTCCCCATTCGACGAGCAGCACGCGCTCCGGCCCGCCGAGCTCGTCGAGCGCGAGGTCGACGACGTCTTGCATCCGCTCCAACCGGTAGACGTCCACGTGGGCGACGTCGAGACGGCCCGCGTACTCGCGCACCAGCGTGAACGTCGGGGACGCGACGTGCTCCTCCACGCCCAGCCCTCGCCCGATGCCTTGCACCATCGTGGTCTTCCCGGCGCCGAGGTCGCCGGTCAGCACGATCGTGTCGCGCGGCCGGAGGAGGGTCGCGATCGCCTGCCCCACGTCGCGCGTGTCGTCCGCGGTCTCCGTCTCCAGTTCGATCTGCATGCGCTAGAACAGCTCGAGCTGCTCCTCCGGCGCCGACGCGGCCTCGGGAACGGTGACGGGCTCACGCGGCGGCGGAGCCGGTGGGGGCGGTGGTCGCCGGAGCTCGGCGAGCGTCTCGCGGATCAGCTCGAAGTCTTCCCGCAGCTCGGCGAACTGACGCGAACGCTCACCCCCGCCGTGGAGGATCGCCGCCGGATGGAACGTCGGGATCACGGTCCGCCCGTGCCACGGGTAGGCGCGCCCCCGGACCCTGGTGATCCCCTGCTGCGTGTTCAACACGAACTTCGTCGCGAAGTTCCCGAGCGTGGCGATCACCTTCGGCTGGATCAGGGAGACCTGCTCCACGAGCCACGGGGTACACGCCTCGATCTCGTCGTCCTGCGGGTCCCGGTTCCCGGGCGGCCGGCACTTGATCACGTTGGCGATGTAGACGTCCTCCCGTCCCAGCGCGAGGACCTCGTTCACCATCCGGGTCAGGAGCTGACCCGCGGCGCCGACGAACGGCTCGCCCTGCTTGTCCTCGTGGAACCCCGGTGCCTCCCCGATGAATAGGACGTCGGCCTCCGGGTCCCCAACGCCGAACACCACCTGGGTCCGGCCCTGCGCGAGCCGGCACTTCGTGCACCCCGCCGCCTCGGCCGCGACGTCGATCAGCCGTCGCGTCACGCCGCCCCCTTCCGCCGTCTCCGTGGCTTCGCCGCCCCGACGCCGAAGGCCCGCCGGGCGAACGAGCGCAGCTCCGGGTTCAGGCGCTCGGGTCGTTCGAGCATCGCGATGTGACCCGCTCCCTCCACGATGAACAGGCGACCCTCGGGCAGGCCGGCGGCCAGCTCGACGGCGACCGCCGGCGGGGTGACCCGGTCCTGGTCGCCGACGGCGACCAGGGCCGGGACGCCGATCCGAGGGAGGGCATGGCGCAGATCCATGTCCATCAGCTCGCCCAGCCCGTCGGTCCAGACCAGCGAGGACGCCCCCTCCGCCAGGTGCAGGACGTGGTCGACCACGTCGTCGTTCGCCTCGGGAGCGAACTGCGTCACGCGGGCCACGATCGCCGGCACGTCCGCGGGACCCGCCAGGAACGCGCGGCGGAGCCGATCGACCCGGCGCGCGGCCGCGGCGACGGAGCCGAGCCGCGGCAGCAGCAGGTCGGAGACCCGGCCCATCGCGCCCCGGAGGAGATCGGACGGCGACGTCCCGAGGAACACCACGCCTGCGATCCGCTCCCCGAACAGGTCCGGACGCTGCTCCGCGAGGGCGAGGATCGCCATCCCGCCCATCGAGTGCCCGACCAGCACCGCCCGCCGATCCGGCGCGACCGCCTCGAGGACGGTGGCGAGGTCGCGACCCATCGATCTGAGGGTCACGTCGCCCGTCGGCGGGATCTCGCTGCGGCCGTGCGCGCGATGGTCGAGGGCGACGCACCGGAACTCGTCCGCCAGATCCGCCCACTGCTGGTGCCACGTCGTCATGTCGAGGCTGAACCCGTGCGAGAACAGCAGCAGCGGCGCGTCCGGCGGGCCGGCCGCGCCCACGGCGAGCTTCGTCCCGTCGAAGGCGACGACGTGACCCAGGTCCTCCGGCGGCGGCGCCCATCGATCGTCACCGGCCAGGCGGCGCCGGCGCCAGAGCGCCCGGCCCGCGATGCCGGCGGCGACCGCGCCCGCCGCGACCCCCGCGGACGCGATCGTGGCCCGCTTGCTCACACGTGCCGCCTGGGCACGCGCTGCCCGATCCTGCTCACGATCTCGTAGCCGATCGTGCCGAACGAGCGACCGAGCTCGTCCGCCCCGATCGTCTCCTCCCCTTGGGTGCCGATCAGCACGACCTCGTCGCCAGGATGGACCTCCCGATCCCCGCAATCCACCACCAGCTGGTCCATCGTGACCGTCCCCGCGATGGGGTGACGGCCGCCACCGATCAGCACCTCGCCCACGTTCGTCAACTGTCGAGGGTAGCCGTCCGCGTAGCCGACCGGCACGGTGGCGATCCATGCATCCCGGTCGAGGCGATAGCGGTGCCCGTACGAGGTCGCCTCACCCGCGGGCAACCGGCTCACGGAGGCCACCTCGCTCTGCCATCGGAGCGCCGGCCGGAGGCCGAGCTTCGCGCCGACGCCCGGTGCCGGGAGGATGCCGTACAACCCGATCCCAGGTCGGACGAGGTCGAGGTGGGTCTCCGGATACAGGATCGTCGCCGCGGTGTTCGCGGTGTGACACAGCGGGCGGTCACCGCCTGCACGGACCGCCTCCTCGGCCTCCAGGAACGTGGAGAGCTGCTCCTTGGTGAGGACCTCGTCGTCTTCGGCGCACGCGAAGTGCGTGCAGAGCCCCTCGAGCTCGAGGCCTGCGGCACGCACCCGCCTGACGAACGCAGGTGTCTCTTCTGGCGGCCAGACACCGACGCGGTGCATCCCCGTATCGATCTTCACGTGAACCCCGACACGCCCGCGCGCCGCAGCGGACAGTCGTTCCAGGCCCGGCTCCGTGTAGAGGGTAGGCGTGAGGCGATGCGCGAGGGCCACCGCCTCCGAGCCGGCCGGGAGCTCCGAGAGGACCAGGATCGGGACCTCCACCCCGGCAGCCCGCAGCCGAAGACCCTCCTCGACGAGCGCCACCCCACACCACGTGGCGCCAGCCTCGATCGCCGCCCGAGCTACCTCCACGTCGCCGTGGCCGTAGCCGTTCGCCTTCACGACCGCCATCAGGTCGGAGCCCGGGGGCTTCAGAAGTCGGGCGTTGTGCCGGATCGCCTCCAGGTCCACCTCGACCCAGGTGGGCCGGAAGCTCCCCGTCACGCGCCCTCCACGTGCGCGACGGCCTCGGGGACACGCCGCGACACGTCGCCGGCCACCGCACCCTCGCCGAGATCCCGCCCCGCGAACAGCCCGGCCAGGCCGTGGAGGTACGCACCGCCGGCGGCCGCCTCCTGCGGCGCGACGCCGCGGGCGAGCAGCCCGCCGATCATCCCCGTCAGGACGTCGCCGGTGCCCGCGGTCGCGAGCACCGGGGAACCGGTCACGTTGACGAACGCGCCGCCGTCGGGCGCCGCGATCACGGTCCGGTTGCCCTTCAGCAGGGTCACGGCGCCGGTCTGGGCGGCGAGCGCGCGGACGTGCGTCGGCCGGTCGGCCTCGAGGTCCCTCGCCTTCACGCCGGTGAGCCTCGAGAACTCGCCGACGTGCGGCGTCAGCACCGCGTCCGCCTGGCGGTCGGCGAGCGCCGCACCGTCACCCGTGTACGCGTTCAGGCCGTCCGCGTCGAGCGCGATCGGCACGGGCGAGCGGCGGACCACGTCCCGCACGAACGCCGCCGTCTGCTCGTCCGTCGTGAGCCCGGGGCCGATCGCGAGGGCGTCCGCACCCTCGAGCCGCTCCAGCACCGGCGCGGCCGCGTTCGCCGCGACCGTGCCGTCTGCCGTCTGCGGCAGTGGCAGGAACGTCGACTCCGTGAGCCCGGCCTGGATCTGCGGGATCGAGCCCTCCGGCGAGGCCACGATGACGAGGCCGGCCCCGATCCGGCCCGCGGCCGTGGCGATCAGCCTGGCGGCACCGGTCATCCCGCGCGATCCGGCCACCACCACCAAGACGCCCGATGCACGCTTGTGCGTGTCGGAGTCGCGCGCCGGCAGCCACCCCGCGACGTCCGAGGGCTCCGTGAGCCACGCGCGAGCGTGCACGAGGTCGTCGGGGAACCCGATGTCGACGACCCGGACGATCCCCGCGTGCTCGGCCCCGGGCATCAGGACGGCCCCGAGCTTGGCCGCCCCGAACGTGACGGTGAGCTGGGCACGGACCGCCTCGCCCTCCACGGCGCCGGTCCCGCCATGGACGCCGGACGGGATGTCCACGGCGACGACCGGCGCCTCACTTACGTTCAGCGCCGCGATCGCGGCCGCCCACGCGTCCTCCGGCATACCCCGGAACCCCGTCCCGAACAGGGCGTCCACCGCGACGTCCGCCCGAGCCAGCTCTCGATCCAGCCCACGTTCGTGGAACGTCCGGACTCGGACCTGAGGAACTTCCGACAGCCGCCGCGCGTTCGAAAACGCGGGCTCCCGGAGGGCCTCCGGGTCCTCCAGCAGGACCACTGTCGTTCGCAGCCCGAGGCGGTCCAGGTGCCGCGCCGCCACGAGCCCGTCGCCGCCGTTGTTCCCCTTGCCGCACACGACCACCGCCCGACGACCGTACGCTCCCCCCGCGACCTCGCGGGCCGCCCGCGCCACGGCGCGGCCTGCCCGCTCCATCAGATCCTCGACCGGAACGCCTCGCGCATGGGTCCCCCGATCCAGCTCGGCCGCCTCTTCGGGCGTCAGGACGGGCTTCATCGGACCGCGATCGCGAACGCGACCGCGTTCGTCCGTTCGTGGGTGAACGTGATCAGGACCTGGGTGACGCCGAGGGTGTCGGCACGCCGCTTCGCGTTGCCGTCGAGTCGGATCGCCGGGGCGCCCGACGGCTGCCGCGTGACGCTGATGTCCTGCCACCGCCGCCCGGCGTACCCGCCGAGCGCCTTGATCGTGGCCTCGCGGGCCGCGAAGCGGCCCGCGTAGGACTCCGCCGGCCGGGCCTTCGAGTCGCAGTACGCGATCTCCTCCGGCGTGTACACGCGATCTCGGAACATCGGGTGGCGCGAGATCGCGCGCTCGATGCGCGCGATCTCGCAGATGTCGACCCCGAGCCCGACGATCTCCACGTCCCGGAAGGCTACGCCACCTCGCTCCCCTCGGGAGGCCGGCGTCCATGTCGCAGCCAGAACCCGCCGGCGATCAGCCCGGTCAGCACGATGACGAGGCCGAGGCCGGTCGCCTTCGCGGCGGTGCTCCAGCCTGCGCTCACCGGCGCAACGCCCGGGTTAGGCGGCTGGCCGGCGTCGACGGCCAGGAGCTCGGACGCCGGGATCATCGAACAGAGGTCGGACTCCCAGACGCCGTCGCTGGGCCGCTGCAACAGCAGCCCCGTCCGCGGCGACCCGAGCAGCTCGAGCCCACACGCGCTCGCCTGTTCGTGGGTGCGGACGATCGCCGTCGGTCCGAACCGGCCCTTCACGACCCGCTCGACGTCGAACGTCACGGCTGCGCGACCGTCTCCGATCACCTCTCGCGACACCCATCGACCCACGAACGCGCCATCCGCGTCGGCGAGCGACGCAGGGACGTCCGGACCGGCACACGAACAGGCGGAGGCGACGCGCGCGGGAAGGAGGACGGACCCCAACGCGATCAGGACGGCCGAAACGCTCCAGGCCCACGCACGACCCATCGCTCGGGTCATGCCCGGACGCTACTCGACCGTGACGCTCTTCGCGAGGTTCCGAGGCTGGTCGACGTCGGTGCCGCGCAACGCGGCCACGTGGTAGGCGAGCAGCTGCAACGGTACGGTCACCACGACCGGGCTGAGCAGCTCGGGCGTCTCCGGCACCTCGATCACGTGCTGCGCGACCTCCCGGATCTCCTCGTCGCCCTCGGTGGCGACCGCGATCACCTCGGCGCCGCGGGCGCGCACCTCCTGGATGTTCGAGAGCATCTTCGGGTACACGTGGCAGCGGGTCGCGACCGCGACGACCGGGACCCCGTCCTCGACCAGCGCGATCGGACCGTGCTTCAGCTCGCCCGCCGGGTACCCCTCCGCGTGCACGTAGCTGATCTCCTTCAGCTTGAGCGCGCCCTCGAGCGCCGCCGGGAACCCCGTGTGCCGACCGATGAACAGCCAGTCGTGAGCGTGCTGGAAGCGCTCCGCGAGCCCCCGGATCTGACCATCGAGTCGGATCGCGCGGTCCACCTGTCCCGGGAGCTCCGCCATCCGGGTCAGCACCTCGGCGATCTCCTCGGGGAACATCGACCCTCGCACCTGCGCGAGGTACATCGCGAGGATGTACTGGGAGACCATCTGGGTCGCGAACGTCTTCGTCGCCGCGACGCCGATCTCGGGCCCGGCGTGCATGTAGATCACGCCGTCCGCCTCGCGAGCGAGGGAGGAGCCGACCGTGTTCGTCACGGCGAGCAGCTTCGAGCCCTGCCGGCGGGCGTGGCGAGCGGCCTCGAGCGTGTCGATCGTCTCCCCCGATTGCGAGACGGCGAGCGTGAGCGTGTCGGGGCCCAGGACCGGGTCGCGGTAGCGGAATTCGGAGGCGATGTCGATCTCCACCGGGAGCCGGGTCCAGTGCTCGATCGCGTACTTCGCCACGAGCCCCGAGTGGTATGCGGTGCCGCAGGCCACGACGAAGACCTTGTCGACCTCGCGCAGGACGTCGTCGGAGATCCTGAGGTCGTCGAGGGCGAGCCGGCGGTGCTCGTCGACGCGCCCGACCAGCGTGTCGCGGATCGCGGCGGGCTGCTCGTGGATCTCTTTCAGCATGAACGTGCCGTAGCCACCCTTCTCGGCCTGGGACGCGTCCCAATCGACCTCGATCGGCTCGGGGGTCGCGGGGTTCCCGTCGAAATCGGAGAACGTCGCCCCACCCGCACGGACCTCCACGATCCGGCCCTCGTCGACCGGGATCACCGTCGACGTGCGCCCGAGCACGGCGGGGATGTCGGAGGCGAGGATCGTCTCGCTCTCCCCCACGCCGACGACGAGCGGCGACGCGACCTTCACGCCCACCAGCACCCCGGGCTCGTCCCGGGACAGGACGACGAGCGAGTAGGCGCCCTCGAGGTCCCGGACGGTATCGCGCACCGCCTCCACGAGGGCGCCGGCGTCGTCGCGCAGCCGCTCCTCGATCAGGTGCGCGACGAGCTCCGTGTCGGTCTCCGACACGAGCGCGTGCCCGTCCTTCTCGAGACGCGTCCGGAGGCGGCCGAAGTTCTCGATGATCCCGTTGTGGATCACCGCGACGGCCCCGGTGCAGTCGAGGTGCGGGTGCGCGTTCCGATCGGTCGGTGCGCCGTGCGTGGCCCAACGCGTGTGCCCCATCGCGACCGAACCGCTCGGATGACCCTCCCCGTCGAGCGCCGCCACCAGCTCCGAGAGCTTCCCGGCGCGCTTGACCACGGTGAGATCGCCGTCCTGGACCGCGACGCCGGCGGAGTCGTACCCGCGGTACTCGAGACGCCGGAGTCCTTCCAGGACGATCGGGAGGGCCTCGTCGGGGCCCACGTAGCCGACGATGCCGCACATGGGTCGATGGAGCGTAACAGGGGTCGGTGGACGTCTGCGCGGACCCGCGTGTCAGACGCCCAGGTGCTTCCGCACCTCGCCGGCGATGTTCTCCGCGTGCCGGCGGGCGCCGTCCTCGGTCTCAGCCTCGACCATCACGCGGACCAGCGGTTCGGTGCCGGACGCGCGCACGAGCACGCGGCCGTGCTCCGCGAGGTCGTGCTCCGCGGCCCGCACGGCGTCCCAGACGGCGGCGGATCCGTCGAGCTCGGCGAGGCTCCGGACGCGGACGTTCGCCATCACCTGGGGGTAGCGGCGCATCACGCTCGCGAGCTCCGCGACGGTGCGGCCCTGCCGCGCCGCGAGCGAGAGGAAGCGAACGGCCGTGAGGAGACCGTCGCCCGTCGTGGCGTACTCTCGGAAGATCAGGTGACCGGATTGCTCGCCACCCAGCATCACGCCCTCCTCGAGCATCTCCTCCAGGACGTAGCGGTCGCCGACCTTCGTCGCGAAAACCGTGATCCCCGCCTCCATCATCGCTCGATGGAAGCCGAGGTTCGCCATCAGGGTCGTGACGACCCCGTCGTTCGCGAGCGCGCCGTCCGCCTTCATCGCGACGGCGCAGGCTGCCAGGACCTGGTCCCCGTCGATCGTCGTCCCGAGATGATCGACGAACAGCGCCCGATCGGCGTCGCCGTCGTGCGACACGCCCGCGTCCGCCCCGAGCTCGACGACGGCGGCGCCGGCGACCTCCGGGTGCAGCGCACCGCACGCGACGTTGATGTTCCGTCCGTCCGGCTCGGCGTGGATCGCGTGCACCGTGGCGCCGAGCCTCCGATACAGGGCTGGCGCGGACCCCGACGCCGCCCCGTTCGCGCAGTCGACCACGATCGTCATCCCGTCGAGACGCGCGCCGGCCGCCCGCTCCAGGTGAGCCAGGTATCGCTCCCGGCCGCCCTCGAGCGGACCGATCGAGCCGCCGCCGCCGGAGGCGGCGGACCACGGATCCTCGAGGGCGGCTTCGATCTCGTCCTCGACCGCGTCCGGCAGCTTCATCCCGTTGGACCCGAAGAACTTGATGCCGTTGTACTCGGGCGGGTTGTGCGACGCGGAGATCACGACGCCGGCATCGGCGCCGGCGTCGATCGTCAGGAACGCGATGGCCGGGGTGGGTTCCACGCCGGCGAGCAGCACGTCCCCGCCCGCCTCGTGGATGCCGGCGACGAGGGCTTCCTCCAGCCAGATCCCGGACTCGCGGGGGTCACGGCCGAGCAGGAGGACGGGGCGGTGGGGACCACCCCGCGCCAGGACCGCGACGGCGGCTCTTCCCAATCCCCGGGCGAGCGCCGCCGTGAGCTCCGAGCCCGCCACGCCACGGACGCCGTCGGTCCCGAAGAGACGCCCCATGGGGAGGTGATGCTACCTGTGGTCGGTGGGACCCGGGCCACGAGGCCCGGGTCCCACCCGAAGGCGTCTCAGCAACAGCCGGGCGGGCAGCAGTCCGGATCCATGGGATCACCTCCTCCTCGCATCGATGACGGTCGATATGTTGACCCTTGTATCGATGGATGTCAATATGACCTGGATGACCACCTCGCTCCCGCTCCTCCAAGATTGCTGCTCGCCGCTGCTCTCCACGCCGTTGGCGGAGGGTGAGGCCGAGACCCTCGCGAGCGCGCTCCAGGTCCTCGCGGATCCCGCGCGGTTGCGGCTGCTCAGCCTGATCGCCGCCTGCCCGAACGCCGAGGCCTGCGGCTGCGACCTGACCGCTCCGATCGGCCTCTCCCAGCCGACGGTGAGCCACCACCTGAAGGTGCTCCACGAGGCGGGGCTCCTCGATCGTGAGCGTCGCGGGAAGTGGGTCTACTACCGGGTGCGACCCGAGCCGCTGGCGTCGATCCGGTCGGCGCTCTCCGCGTGAGCGATCAGCCGCTCGAGGAGGTCCCGAACGCGAACGTCGATCTCGTCGCGGATCGCGCGCACCTCGTCCATGGAGCGCCCCGACGGATCCGTGAGCTGCCAGTCCTCGTAGCGGATGCCGGGGAAGACGGGGCACGCGTCTCCGCACCCCATCGTGATCACGACGTCCGAGGAGCGGACCTCGTCGGCTCGCAACAGCGTCGGGCGCTCACCGGCGATGTCGATGCCGACCTCGAGCATCGCCTCCACGACCGTCGGGTTCAGGCGGTCGGCCGGCTCGGAGCCGGCCGATCGCACC
Source organism: Actinomycetota bacterium (assembly GCA_036281075.1). Classification (GTDB taxonomy): domain Bacteria; phylum Actinomycetota; class UBA4738; order UBA4738; family HRBIN12; genus JAJNBA01. Next base: position 13,685 of record DASUPO010000044.1, read on the forward strand.
CCGACGCGGCCTGCCGCGTATCGCTCCAGGAGCGCCGCGGCGATCTGGCTCCTGCCCGCGTTGTGGACGCAGACGAACAGGACCTGCGGGATGTGCGCGCTGGCCATCGTGGACAGGATACGGCCCGAGCTATCCGGCTCCGTGAACGGTCGGCGAACGAGACGTGGACGTTCGAGGGCGCCGACCGCATCATGGACGCGTGGAGCTGGTCCGCGTCTACGAGACGGCCGACCCCGTCCGCGGTCTGCTCGTCCGCGGTCTGCTCGAGTCCGACGGGATCGAGGTCCTCGAGAAGGGAGAAGGGACCGGTCCGTATCGCGCCGGCCCCGTGATCCTGCTCGTCCGGGAGGAGGCCGTGACGCGAGCCGAGGAGTTGATCCGTGCCTCGGAAGACGGAGCGCTCACGCTTCGCGAGGAGGAGACCGCCGAGACGGATGCCTCGCCCGGCGACGGACCCGTCGGCTAGCTAGCGCTTCGAGTACTGCGGCGCCTTCCGGGCCTTCTTCAGCCCGTACTTGCGCCGCTCCTTCTCCCGCGCGTCGCGCGTGAGGAAGCCGTCGGCCTTCAACTGGGTGCGCAGCTCCGGATCGAGCTCGACCAGCGCCCTCGCGATCCCCATCCGCAGAGCCCCCGCCTGCCCGTTCACACCGCCGCCGGTGATCGTGGCCACCACGTCGTAATCCTTGTCGCGGCCGATCGACCGGAGCGGTGACTGCGCGACCATCCGATGCACCCGCGTCGGGAAGTACTCGTCGAGCGGCCGCTCGTTGATCCGGAACTCGCCGCTCCCGGGAACGAGCCGCACGCGTGCGACAGCCTCCTTGCGCCTGCCGGTGGAGAGCTTCGCGGTGGTGGCCACCTAGGTCGCCTTCTTCTTCGAGGCGGCCGGCTTCCTCGAGGTCGTCTTCCTCGACGTCGTCTTCTTCGAGGTCGCGGGCTTCCGCGCGGTGGTCTTCTTCGTCGCCGTCGTCTTCCTCGCGGTCGTCTTCGACGTCGTCTTCCGTGCGGTCGTCTTCGAGGTCGTCTTCCTCGCCGTCGGCTTCTCGGCCGGCCGCTTCGCCGCGGTCCCCTCCGCGCCGGACCCCTCCGGCTCGGGGGTCGCGTCGTGGTCCTTCGGGCGGAGCTCCCGGGCCGGGGCGCGGGTCGGGAGCCCCTCCCACGCCGGGCGGGTTCCCATCGTCCAGACCTCGGGCTTCTGGGCCTGATGCCGATGCTCCGGTCCGGTGACGACGTGGAGCTTCTTGATCATCGTGCGGCCCAAACGGTTCTTCGGCAGCATGCCCCGCACCGCCTTCTCCACCGCGAAGGCGGGGCGCTTCGCGAGCAGGTCGTCGTACCGCGTGCCGGTGATGCCGCCGGGGTGCCCCGAGTGGCGCCAGGCGACCTTCTTCATCTCCTTGCCCCCGGTGAGAACGACCTTGTCCGCGTTGACGATGATCAGATTGTCGCCCACGTCCATGTGCGGCGCGTAGATCGGCTTGTGCTTGCCGCGCAGGATCACGGCGGCTTCGGACGCCACCCGGCCGAGGACGTGCTCACCAGCGTCGAGGACGTACCAACGACGCTCGATGTGCTCAGGCTTGGGCGAGTAGGTCTTCATCGTGAAAGATGTCGGCCCGACGAGCCGACGGCCCATGCTACCTGCGGAAACGCGGCTCCGTCAAAGGTCGGCTCAACGGCGCCCGTACTGGACCCGCTCGAGTGTCAGCCCACGGGCCGGTGCGAGCGCCCCCGCGGCCGACCGGTCGCGGGCGGCCAGGATCTGGGGCATGGAGTCCGGATCGAGCCTGCCCTCCCCGACCGCGGCGAGCGTGCCTGCCAGGGACCGCACCATCTGGTGCAGGAACGCGTCGGCGACCGCACGGATCTCCAGCGCGTGGTCCCGCCTCGCCACGGTGAGGTGCGTCAGACGCCGAACCGTGGACCGGTCGTCACCGGGATGACGGCAGAAGCTCGTGAAGTCGTGCTCGCCGACGAGCCCCACCGCCGCGGCGCGCATCGGCCTCAGGGCGAGGTGACCCGGCCGGCTCCAGACGTAGCGCGCGACGAAGGGGTCGGGCGGCTCCCGCTCGTCGATCCGGTACCGGTACTCACGAGCGGTCGCGCTGAAGCGCGCGTCGAAGCCCTCCGGGGCCTCGCCGACGTCGAGGACGACGATCTCCGGAGCGAGTCCGCCGTTGACCGCTCGCATGATCCGCTCCGGAGCCAGTGCCGCGGCTGTGCGGAACGAGGCGACCTGCCCTCGGGCGTGGACGCCCGCGTCGGTCCGACCGGCGACGGAGAGCTTCACGGGCTCCTGGAGGACCCTCTCGAGGAGCCCGGTGAGCGACCCCTCGATCGTCCTGATCGAGGGGTCGCGCTGCTTGGCCCAGCCGCGGAACCCGGTCCCGTCGTACGCGATCGTGAGCCGGATCGTCCGGGTCATCGGCGGGAGCGGCGGCTAGATCCCTTCGCGCTCGACGAGCTCGATCCGCGCCATCGGGGCGCCGTCCCCCTTCCGAGGCCCGAGCTTGAGGATCCGCGTGTAGCCGCCCTGTCGCTCGTCGAAGCGCGGGCCGATCTCGTGGAACAGCTTCGCCACGACGTCGCGATCCGGGATGTCGCGGAGGACCTGGCGGCGGGCCGCCAGGTCTCCGCGCTTCGCGAACGTGATCAGCTTCTCGGCGAAGGGGCGGAGCTGCTTCGCCTTCGCCTCGGTCGTATCGATGCCCTCGTGCACGAACAGCTGCGCCGCCATCGTGGACAGCATCAGCTTCTGGTGCGCGGGGTTCGACCCCAGTCGAGGCCCCTTCTTCGGCTTGGGCACCGTCGGCTACTCCTCCCGCAGGCCGAGGCCGAGCTCCTCGAGCTTGGCCTTGACCTCGTCGATCGACTTCTGTCCGAAGTTCCGGATGTCCATCAGCTCGGACTCCGACTTCTGGACCAGATCACCCACGGCGTTGATGCCCTCGCGCTTCAGGCAGTTGTACGAGCGGACGGAGAGGTTCAGGTCCTCGACGGTGATCGCGTAGTCGCTCGGCTGATCCTCGTCCTCCGCGGGGCCCACGGAGACGCTCGCGGCCTCCGCCAGGTCCGAGAAGAGCTGGACGAGCTCGAGCATCGTGCCGCCCGCCGAGGCCAGCGCCTCGCGCGGCGTGACCGATCCGTCGGTTTCCACGTCGAGGATCAGTCGGTCGCGATCGGTCATCTGTTCCACGCGAGTGTCCTCCACCGCGTAGGACACCTTCCGGACGGGCGAGAAGATCGAGTCGACCGGGATCACGCCGATCGGGTCACGGGGCTTCTTGTTCTTCTCCGCCATGCGGTAGCCGACGCCACGCTCGACCGTTAGCTCCATCTCGAGCGAGGCACCCTTGCCCAGCGTCGCGAGGTGGAGATCGGGGTTCAGGATCTCGACGCCCGCGGGCGGCGCGACGTCGCCGGCCGTGACCTCCGCGGGACCCTTCGACTTCAGGTAGATGGTCGTGGGCTCCTCCAGGTCGGAGCGGATCACGAGCTCCTTCAGGTTCAGGATGATGTCGGTGACGTCTTCGTTCACCTTGGGGATCGTCGAGAACTCGTGGAGCACGCCGTCGATGCGGACCGACGAGATCGCGGTCCCCGGGATCGACGACAGCAACGTGCGGCGGAGCGAGTTCCCCACCGTGTAGCCGAAGCCCGGCTCGAGCGGCTCGATCGTGAACTTGGAGCGGATCGGAGAGATCTCGTTCTCGGAGATCTGTGGTCTCGCGACGATGAACACTGCTTCTCCTCCTCCGGCGGGGGATCAACCATTCCTACCCCGCGTCGTGGTGCGTCCCGGTCACCCCCTCGGCACCGGGCTCGCCGGCCGCTAGACGCGGCGGCGCTTGCGTGGCCGGCAGCCGTTGTGCGGCACCGGCGTGACGTCTTGGATCCCGGAGATCTCGAGCCCGGTGGCGGCGAGGGACCGGATCGCCGTCTCGCGCCCGGAGCCGGGGCCCTTCACGAACACGTCGACCTTCTGCAGGCCGTGCTCCTGGGCCTGGCGGGCGGCCTTCTCGGCCGCGAGCTGCGCGGCGAACGGCGTCGATTTCCGGGAGCCCTTGAAGCCGACGTTCCCGGCGCTCGCCCACGACAACGTGTTGCCCTGCAGGTCCGTGATCGTGACGATCGTGTTGTTGAACGTCGACTTGATGTGGGCCTGGCCGTGGACGACGTTCTTCTTCTCCCGCCGCCGCGCCTTCTTCGCCTTGGGCTTCGCCATCGATCCCCTCTGTCTACTTCTTCGCCTGGGCCTTCTTCTTCCCGGCGATCGTCTTCTTCGGGCCCTTGCGGGTGCGCGCGTTCGTATGCGTCCGCTGCCCGCGCACCGGGAGCGACCGGCGGTGCCGGACCCCCTGGTAGCAGCCGATCTCGATCTTCCGCTTGATGTCCTGGGCGACCTCGCGACGCAGGTCTCCCTCGATCTTCAGGTTCTGGTCGATGTAGGCGCGGATCTTGAGGACCTCGTCCTCGGACAGGTCGCGCACCTTCGTCCCCCCCTCGACGCCGGCTCCCGACACGACCTCGTACGCGCGCGTGGGGCCGATCCCGTAGATGTAGCGGAGCGCGATGTCCAGCCGCTTGTCGCGGGGGAGGTCCACGCCTGCGATCCGTGCCATGGTTCCGGCCTCCTAGCCCTGCCGCTGCTTGTGCCTCGGATTGGAGCAGATGACCATCACGACGCCCCGACGCCTGATCACCCGGCACCGGTCGCACATCTTCTTCACCGACGGCCTGACCTTCATCCGCTCGTCCTCGCTCGACCCTACTTGAACCGATACACGACCCGCCCCCGGGTGAGGTCGTACGGGGAGAGCTCGACCTTCACCCGGTCCCCCGGGAGGATCCGGATGTAGTGCATCCGCATCTTCCCAGAGATATGAGCCAGGACCTTGTGCCCGCTGTACGGTGCGTCGAGTTCTACCCGGAACATCGCGTTGGGCAACGGCTCGACGACCGTCCCCTCTGCCTCGATCACGTCGTCTTTCGGCAAGCTCCCACTGACTCCTTCGAACGGGTTCTCCCCTGTTGCCGGACATGCGGACACGGCCTCCAACAGGGCAGGAACACAGTATAAGGAGGGTCCGCGGGAGCGTCCACGCGGTCCGCCCGCTACGTTCCGGAGGTCACCCCTCCCAGGATCTCGGCATCGGAAGGCCTCCGGAGATGATCAACCGTCCGCCGGAGGCCCTCTCTGATCGGCACGGATGGCACGTATCCGAGCGTCCGGCGGGCCAGGGACACGTCAGCCTCCGTGAGGTGGACGTCGCCGGCCCGCGCCGGCTCGAACCGAGGCCGCGGCTCGGCTTGGGTGAGGTCGGCGATGATGCGGAGCAGCTGGCGCACGGAGGTCGGCCTCTCTCCCCCGCCGATGTTGAACGTCCGGCCGAACGCGCGCTCCGGCGCACGAGCGGCGGCCAGATTGGCATCCACGACGTCGTCGATGTACGTGAAATCGCGAGCCTGCTCACCGTCCCCGAAGATCACCGGCTGCGCACCGCTGAGGCAGGCGACGACGAACCGCGGGACCACGGCCGCGTACTCGTTCTCGGGATCCTGTCCCGGGCCGTACACGTTGAAGTACCTGAGCGACACCGATCGGACCCGATGCGAACGCCAGAAGGCGCTGCAGTAGACCTCCCCCGCGACCTTGCTGGCGGCGTACGGCGAGCGTGGCCGAAGCTCCATATCCTCGTGCAGCGGGAAAACGACCTGATCGCCGTAGACCGAGGACGAGGAGGCGAAGACGAGCACGGCGTCCTCGTCGGCGGCCGCGAGCAAGACGTTCAACGTTCCGAGCACGTTCGCCTCGGTCGTCTCCTGGGGAAGGGCCATCGACCGTGGAACCGCCCGCTTGGCCCCGTGATGGAAGATCGTCGTGCACCCTCTCGCAGCGTCAGCGACGGCCTCGGCGTCCCGGATGTCGGCTTGGACGAAGCGGACCCCTGCCGCGTCGCGGAGGTTCTCCAGCGATCCCTCGGAGAGATCGTCGAGCGCCACGACCTCGTGACCTTCGGCGTTCAGCCGGCGGCAGAGATGGGAACCGATGAATCCGGCCGCCCCCGTGACGAGCATGCGTTCAGGCATCTGTGCGGTCGATCTCCCTGCTACTCCTCTTGGTGGAGGCCTCTCATGGATCCGATGGATCGCGGACAGAGCTCGTTCACGTCGGATCCGGAGCGTACCGGGAGGCTCGGGGCCGAGGAAGGGCCTCAGGACGTAGGTCCGCTACGCCCGACGGCCGAGTCATCCGCACCGCGCGCCCGATCCTTCGGCGCAGATCATGATGCCGGACCGATGCGACGGATCGCGGGCCCGAGGCTCGAGAGGAGCCGACGGATCGGGAGTCCACTCGTGCGGGCGATCACCCGAAGGTCGCCGGCGCGAAGGGTAAGGACATCCGTGAGGAAGTCGCTGCGCATCGACTGGATCTGGTGGACGTACCGAGCCACTTGCCGCCCCCCGGTCGAGTCGGGCAAGTGCCTGAGATCGATGCGGATCTTCCGATGGTGGTCCGGGTCGAGGGCACCGAGAGCGTTGCCGAGCATCTGATCGGCCGGCATGCCCAACAGCTCCGCGAGATCGCAGAACCGCGGCATCGAGAGCGTGCGCTCCCCCCGCTCGTACCCGCCGAGCGACGACGGCTTGTATCGGCCCCCGGACCGGCGGGCGAGTTGCTCCAGCGATAACCCCGCCTGGAGGCGAGCGGCCCGCAGCGTCGCTCCGACCGCGATCGTCAACCCCCCGGATCCGGACTTCGAGATGGCAGCCTCGCTCGTGAGGGCGGGATCGTAGACACGCTGCCGGCGGATCTTCATGAGCGGTTCACCGTACGTTCCCTACGCCCTCTCCCTCGGAGTCGCCGACCGCGCCCCGCGGCGGAGCCGACAACGTACCACTACCGCACATCACGTAGCTCATCGGGCCGGGGTACCCCGTGGCCAGCGCATCTCCGGTTTATCCACATCGATATCCCCGATTCGACATCGACGCGGAGCGCGTCATATGCTCGTCGAACCTCGGAACACTGGACGATGCCGTAGGAAGGTGGGGTTATGGCATCCGGTACTGGCGCGGCGGCCGAGGTGCTGTCGGAAGGAAGGGCGCATAGACACGGTGACACAAGGGTGTCCGCTGTTCGCGATGCGTCGGACTTCCATAGCTGTTCGCACGAGATCCGATCGCTGCTCCGTCGCGACGAGCTCGGGGTGCGCTTCTTCTTCGAGGATCGCGCTGGTCGACTCAGGTCGGCCTATCGATTCGGGCACCCGATCGATCTCGGTCGCCGGCTCGTGGTGTTGCGTCGGCAGGCGTTGACGGGGGGGAGAACCCGGTTCCTCGAAGACCACGGGCGCGTCGCCGGAGTCTTCCCGATCGGCCGGTTCGGCGACGTGATCGGCGTGGCGGAGGTATCGACCCTCGGGAGATCCTTGCGCCTTCGTCGCCTCGACCTGGAACGGACGATCGCGCGCCTCTCGGAGCGGCTCCAGCGCAACGCCGAGCTCGATCGCCAGCGGCGAACCTTGGACATCGGCCTCGCATGGATGGCCCACGAGCTGCGTGGACCGCTCCTCGCCGCCCGCCTGTCCCTCGAGAACACCGCCGATGAGATGGACCCGACCGACGCTCGTCCCATCGTTCGCGCCGCAGATGAGCTGTCGCGGCTGGCCGCGGGTCTCGACAGCATCCTTCGACTCGCGGTGGGGAACGGCACGATCGAGCCTCGTCGGGTCGATCTCATGTCGCTGATCCGAGACGCCGCCGGTTGCTGCGTCGCGGAGGCGGGCGACGATCGGGTCGTGATCGAGGCGCGCGACCGACTCGCGGTCGTCGCGGATCCCCTCCACCTGCGCTCCGCGATCGAGAACCTGATCCGGAACGCGCTCAGCTATTCGACGCCGGGCACGACCGTGATGGTGTTGGTCGAACCTCGAGAGGACCACATCGTGGTCGACGTGCAGAACGAGGGAAGCGGGGTTCGGCCGGACGACCGTGAGCGGATCTTCGAGCCGTTGGTCCACGGTCGACGCGCTGCCGGGACCGGGCTCGGTCTCTTCGTGGCTCGCCGCGTGATCGAACGCCACGGAGGCACGATCCGGTATCACGAGCCACGCGACGGGCTGAGTTCCTTCGAGCTTCGCTTGCCCGCCAAGGAGTCCGCATGAGGGTCCTGATCGTCGAGGATCAGATGCTGTTCGCGGAAGCGATCGAGGTCGCCCTGCGGAAGCGGGATGTCGAGGTCGTCGGGATCGCTGATTCCGGAGAGAGGGCGATCGAGCTGGTCGAGGCGACGCAGCCGGACGTCGTCCTCCTCGACGTCTGTCTCCCCGGCGAGAGCGGACTGACCGTCGGCCGGAAGATGCTCGAGCGGCATCCCGACCTGAAGGTGCTCGCGCTGACCGCGATCACGGACGGTCGGACGGCCCGGGAAGCGCTGCGGGCCGGCTTCAGCGGCTACCTCACGAAGGACTCCGACATCGGTCGGCTCGTCCGAGCGATCCACGCGGCGCTCGCAGGCGAGGTTACGATCCCGAAGGGGCTTGCGCGGCAGGCCGTCGGAGCCCGGAGCGACGATCCGGTCGCGGTCATGGCTGCCCAGCTCACCGAGCGGGAACGAGACGTGCTGGCCCTGCTGGCGGAGGGCGCGGACTCCGGAACGGTCGCGGAGCGCTGCAGGATCAGCAGGAACACGGTCAGAACGCACGTGCAGAGCATCCTGTCGAAGCTGAACGTCCACTCCCGCCTCGAGGCCGCTGCGTTCGCGGTCCGACATGGGATCGTGCCGACCGGCGACGGTCGCCGACCGTAGCCGCGCGCTCGTCCAGTCGGCGTACCGCTCCTACGTCACGCGTCGCGTGCGCCGAGGCACGTCTGGCTCCTACGCTCGCAGACCTCCCGACGGTTCAGGAGCCGTACGTGACCGATCAGGATGCGCCGCCGATCCGCGTGCTCCTCGCCGACGGCCAGTCCCTCTTCCGGGATGCGATGAAGGTGGTGCTCGAAACCAGGGCCGATTTCGAGGTCGTGGCCGAGGCCGCAGACGGGATGCATGCGGTAGAGGAAGCCGTACGGACGGACGCCGATCTCGCCCTGGTCGACGCCGATCTCCCGAACGGGGACGGGGTGCGGACGACGAGACTGATCGCGGAGCGACTCCCGGAGTGTCGGATCCTCTTCCTCAGCCAGCACGAAGACGACGTTGCCTTGATCTCGTCCCTCGAAGCGGGGGCGACCGGCTTCGTCACGAAGGAGAGCCCGATCGGCGATCTGATCGAGATGGCGCGACGTGTCCATCGTGGCGAGACCACGATCCCGCCTCAGATGCTCGGCACGCTCCTCGCGAGCCTGATCAGGAGCAAGCGGCAGCACGATGAGGCGCTGCGTCGGCTCGCGAGGCTCACGAAGCGCGAACGTGAGGTGCTCGCGCTGCTCGCGAGGGGCGCTGACAACGAAGGGATCGCGCAACCGCTCGTGATCAGCCCCGAGACGGCCCGGACTCACGTCCAGAACGTGCTCGGCAAGCTCGGCGTCCACTCCCGTCTGGAGGCGGCCGCGTTCGTGATCCAGAACGGTCTCGTCGACGAGCTCGCGGGGGCCGGCGTGTGATCGACGCCCCGCTGGTCGACGAGCGCAGGCCGGTGCGCAACCCGGAGGTCTGGCTGCGGCAAGCCGGCGGGGAGAACGTCGTCTACGACCCGGCGCGAGGAGCCGTCCACGTGATGAACACCACGGCGGTCGCGATCTGGGTGCTCTGCGACGGAGACACGGCGCCCTCGGAGATGATCGAAGCCGTCTGCGCCCTGTCGGCATTGCCCTACGAGGTGGTCGAGGAGGACGTGATGCGGATCCTGGATGACTTCGACGAGGCAGGCGTCATCTCGTGGAACGGGTAGACGTTCGTCCTCGCGTCCGGAGCGACCTCACGGTCGTCGAGCTGGACGGAGAGGCCGTGATCTACGACGAACGCAACGGCGACCTGCATCGATTGAATCCGACCGCCGCGCTGGTGTTCTCGCTGCTCGACGGGTCGTCGACGATCGACGAGCTGGCCCGCGACGTGGGTGAGGCATTCTCGATGCCCGTCCTCGAGATCGAAGGACAGCTGCGGGCGCTGGTCGTGCAGTTCGGTGAGTCGCATCTGCTGGTCGGCTCGGAGCCCCCGACGGCCGAGAACGAACCCGATGAGGAGTGACGCCGACGGGCTCGCGGCGGATGGGGTCGACGAGCGGGAGCTCGCGCGGGAACGGGAACCACCCAGCTCCTGAACGGACAAACTGGACCGCCTCGGGTGGGTGGTGTGCGACTGGTACGAGGTCCAAGGGCATCGGTTCGGCATCCGCTCGACATCCGACGCGTTCGCGTCGTGGCTCCGGTACGCCCTCGGTGCTCATCGGACGCGGCCGATGCCGGAGGAGGAGGACCGGCCGAGGTACTCGGTCGTCGTGGACGACGGAGCGCCCGCGGCCGGCCGCGTCGGACGCGGATACAACATCCTGTACGTGGGCACGATGGACATCGCCCGCACGTTGGATCTGCGCTTCCTCGCTCGCTGTCTCCTCCGCGAGATCGACGCGTTGGGATCCGCCGGAAGGAAGGATGCGGTGTTCATCCGAACCGGCGTGCTCGAGGCCGCCGGGCGCGTGGCCATCTTCCCCTCGTTCCTGGTCCCCATGCTCTGCGCTGCAAGGCGACGCGCAGAGAAGCGCGGCATCAACGCACCGGGCGGCAGCGTCGCAGCGCTCGATCCCGGGAGCGGCGAGCTGATCGCACCGATCCCATCGATCGGCGTGCCCGTGGATGCGATCGAGCTACTCGAGCGGCACGTCCCGGGAGCGATCAACGGGGCTCGAGATCGCTTCCCGATCGAGGATGGGGGGCGGCGCCGGCTCGACGCAGTGATCGGGCTGAAGGACGGCCAAACGACGCTCGCGGAGGACAAGCCGCGTTCCGAGACCGCGCTCGAGCTGGCGATAGCTGCGATGAACCTCAACGCCCTCGGCGGGAGCGGATTCCGAGCGATCGGTGAGGCGGTGAGGAACGCGCGCAGCGTCGCGGTCAACTGGTCGAGCAGGGACGAGATGCTCGAGGCCCTCGCGCTCGCGATGCGCTGATGACCGCCGGGTACGGAGAGCGCCGTAGCGGAGATACGCCCCGAGGTTGATGAACGGCGCAGGACCCGTCCGTAGCGTCGCTCGCATGGATCGGCCTCTTCCCGGTCTCGCCGAGCCACGGGGCGCGAGTCTGCCCGACAGGCTGGTCCAACGGTTGCGGCGCGATATCCCCCTCGCCCTGCTCGACGCCGTCGTCGTGACGGCCGCCTACACGCTTCCACTGGTCGTGCGCATCGACGGCCAGATCCCGGAGCGTTTCTGGCTGGGTCTCCGCGGAACGCTGCCCTTGTTGATCGTCCTGCATCTCTCCGCGAACCTCCTGTTCGGCCTGTACGGACAGATGTGGCGGTACGCCAGCGTCGACGAAGCCAGGCGCGTCGTGTACGCCGGCATGACGGGAGCCGCCTTCGTCGTCGGCGGCTGGTTCGCGTTCGGACCGTATCCCCTCCCTCGGAGCGTCGTCGCGGCGGGCGCGGTGCTGTCCTTCATCGGCTTCGGCGCGCTCCGGTTCCAGAGCCGGCTCTTCGCGTTCCACCGCCACACGGCCAAGGACAAGGGCGCGAGGGAGCGGATCCTCGTCTTCGGCGCCGGTGACGCCGGGGCGATGGTGCTGCGTGACTTGACGGCGCATCCTCAGCTCGGACTCCGAGCGTTGGGGATGGTCGACGACGACCCGCGTAAGCGCGGCTTCGCGATCGCCGACGTGCGCGTGCTGGGGAACCGTGCGGACATCCCTCGACTCGTCCAACGGTTGGACGTGACCCAGGTGTTGTTCGCCGTTCCGAGCGCGACGGGTGACCTCGTCTCCGAGGTCGCCGCGATCTGCGAGGAGGCTCAGGTCCGGATGCGGGTGCTCCCGAGCGTCCGCGAGATCGTCGGAGGCGTCGTGACGGCTCGCGACATCAGGGACCTCTCGATCGAGGATCTCCTGGGGCGGCGTCAGGTCGAGATGGACCTCGACACCGTCCGCGGGCTCCTCACCCATCGGCGCGTCCTGATCACCGGAGCCGGCGGCTCGATCGGCTCGGAGATCGCGAGACAGGTCTCTGCGTTCGAGCCGGCCACCCTCGACCTGCTGGACAACGACGAGACGCACCTGCACGACGCGCTCGCCTCGATCGGGTCGATCGCGCCGGCCACACCGATCCTCGCGGACGTCCGGCACCGCGATCGGATCCTCGAGGTTGTCGCCGAGCGACGGCCGGAGGTGATCTTCCATACGGCGGCACACAAGCACGTCCCTGTCTTGGAAACGCATCCCCGGGAAGCCGTGCTCACGAACGTCCTCGGCACGGCCAACGTCGTCGAGGCGGCGGCGGAGGCCGATGTCGAACGTCTCGTCCTGATCTCCACGGACAAGGCGATCAACCCACGGAGCGTGATGGGCGCCTCGAAGCGCCTCGCCGAGGACATCGTCCGCGGCTTCATGCCCTCGGGCAGCGGATGCGCGGTCCGCTTCGGCAACGTGCTCGGCAGCCGAGGCAGCGTGATCCCGACGTTCTTGAAGCAGATCCAGGCCGGCGGCCCGGTCACCGTCACGGACCCCGAGATGAGGCGGTACTTCATGAGCATCCCGGAGGCGGTCCAGCTCGTCCTCCAGGCAGCCGCGCTCTCCCGGGGAGGCGACGTCCTGACGCTCGACATGGGCGAGCCGATCAGCATCCTCGACCTCGCTCGCAAGGTGATCCGGCTCTCCGGCCGGGTGCCGGGACGAGACATCGAGATCGTGCTGTCCGGCGCGCGCCCGGGCGAGAAGCTCGTGGAGGACGTGCGGGACGACGGGGAAGACCTCCTGCCGAGCGCCCATCCCTCGATCTTCGTGACGCGTCCTCCGCGACCGGATCGCGTCGCCCTCAGGCGGACGCTGCATCGGCTCGAGTCCCTGTGCGCTTCGAGAGGAGACGCCGAGCTGGTCGATCTCCTTCAGGGTTCGACCCAGGGCGCGGTAGCCGCCGGCTCCCGAGTCGCGACCGGTGGTGGGAGCACGTGACGCGAAGGACCGTGCTCGTCCTGCATCCGGAACCGCTCGTGGCCGAGGCGATCGCGAGCGCGCTCGAACGCTACCCGTGGCTCGCTCCGATCGCGGTCGGTCGACGGGCGGTCGACGGCATCGATATCCCCGTGGATGCCGTCGTGATCGACGGGCGGCTCGAGGGCGCGCGTCCCGCGGCGACATCCCATCACGAGCGGGGACGACACGTGATCGTCCTCGGCGAGCCGGGCCCCGGCGCCCCGGCCTCGGTCGCGCCCGCCGGATCCATGGACGAGCTCGCTCACGCCCTCGCTCTCGGCGTGGAGGTCGGCTCGAGCCGAGCGCGATCGCTGTCGACACGCGAACGGGAGGTCCTTCACTTGATCGCGAAGGGACTGGCCGCCAAACAGATGGCGACCCTGCTGGGCATCAGTCCGAAGACCGTGGAACAACACAAGACACGGATCTACGGGAAGTTGGGGGTCGCGAACCAGGCAGAGGCGGTCGCGGTCGCGTCCCGGAGCGGGGAGGGGGTGGCATGGGTCTCGTCGACTACCTGAGAGCGTTCCGACGTCGTTGGCTCGTGATCTTCGCGATGGTCGCGGCCGCCCTGGCCGCCGCCTGGTTCACCACGGAGACGTTCGCGCCCCTTCCGTCGCCTGCCGTCCCGACCTATCAGGCTTCGACGCTGCTCCTGCCATCGGACTCCACGATGAACGTGGACGCGATGGCCGTGGTCGCCACGATCGAGCCGGTCGCGAAGAGCGCAGCGAAGGAGCTCGACTTCGACGGGGACCCACTCGTCCTCCGCGA
>DASUPO010000045.1:0-17507 GCA_036281075.1 Actinomycetota bacterium
GGCCCCCCCCACGGCCGCGCTGGACTGCCGCCGCACTGGCCGGACGAGCTCGTGGATTGGGCGGAGATCGAGGCCGAAGCCGAGGCGCTGGCTCACGCTGCGACCGCGTAGGACGTGCGCGGCCTCCCGGCGAGGCGATACCGTGCTGAACGATCCACGTCGTCGGAGGGAGTCGTGCCGATGGAGCCCAACGAGATCTTCGAGCTGATCGTGAAGGCCGACGAGAAGCTGAAGTACGCGAAGGCCGGCGTGGCCGACACGCGACGCGAGCAGGCGCGCGATCTGCTGCAACAGGCGCTCGACGCGGCGCGGGAGATCGGGAACGACCAGCTCGTGCAGCAGGCGGAGTTGCGACTCTCGGACCTGGCTGAGCCCTAGCCGGGCCGCGAGGCGCCGACCGGCGTGCTGTAGCCGTACATCGACGACACCTGGACCTCGCCGCCGGGGCCTGGGTTCCGGGCGTGCACGATCTGTCCGCCGCCGATGTACAGGGCCACGTGGCTGATCGGGCTGTAGTAGAAGATCAGGTCGCCGGGTTGGACGCTGCCGAGGGGAACGTGCGGCAGCGAGGAGTACTGCGCGGCGGACGAGTGCGGGATGTAGACGCCCGCCTGGGCCCACGCCCACGACGTGAGGCCCGAGCAGTCGAACCCGCCGCTCGGGCTCGCCGATCCCCAGACGTAGTGGGTCCCGAGCACCGAGAGGGCGGCCTGCACCGCGACCTGCGCCGCCGAGCTGTTCGCCGGCGGAACGAACCCGCCGCCGCCGTCTCCTCCGCCCCCACCGCCGGAGTCCGACACGGTCTCGGCAGGGGCGTCGACCGCTTCTTCCTGCGCCGCCTCCCGCCGGGCCTGCTCGAGGGCGGCGCGCTGCGCCTCCACGTACGCGAGGTATTCCTGCCGGTCCGCGTTCAGCTGCTCGTACAGCGCCGATTGCTGGGCGATCATCGAGTCCAGTCGGTCGAGCTGCCCTTCGATCGATCGGACCTGACGCTCGCGTTCGTCGCGCGTCTCGGCGAAGCGCTCCGCGGCCCAGTCGGCTTCCTGCCGCGCGTTCGTCGCGTCGCGCGCGATCGCGGCGTCACCCTCGGCCACGGCACCCATGAACTCGAGCCGGTCGGAGAACTCCGCCATGCTCTCGGCGCTCAGCAGTCCGTCCACCTGGGATCCGGTGCCGAGGTACGCCTCCACCGCGCGCTTCGCGAGCCGCTTCTCCGCGACCCGCGCCCTGTTCTCAGCGGCGTCGCGCTGCTCCTTCGCCTCGGCGAGCTTCCGCTCGATCAACCCGAGGCGGTACTTGGCGTCGTTGTACTGCTCGGCGAGCACCTCGAAATCGTGCTCGAGGGTGGCGAGCTTCTCCCGGGCGGCCTGGACCTCTTCCTCCGACGGCGCGGCCAGGGACGTGAGGCTGAGCGCGGAGAGGAGAACGGGGAGGACGAAGACGACGGCCACGACCGGCCGTGTGATCCGCCTTCCCTTGCTGGTCATCTGCTCCTAGGTCCGAGTAGTACGAAAGCTCCGTCTCCGGAGCCGTCGCCCGAGGCTACTGACGACCCGTGGGGTCGTCAAACCATCGGGGTTGCCCTCCGAGGAACCGTTCCCTGATGAGAACGACACGAAGGGCGGGCTCCTTGAGCCCACCCTTCTGTATCGGTGTCGGGACGGCGGGATTTGAACCCGCGACCTCAGCGTCCCGAACGCTGCGCGCTACCAAGCTGCGCCACGTCCCGTGCGGGCAGTCTAGCGCGTCGCTCGCGCGGCGAGTTCGAGCAGCGTGGCCTCGGGACGGCACCAGAATCGGAACGGCGCGTACTTGCTCGTCCCCAGCCCTCGGGACGTGTGGAGGACGGCGGTACCCATGCGAACGAGCCCCGACGCGAGCCGGGCCGGGAGCGAGCAGTTCGTGATGAGCGCGCCGACGCCCGGTAGCCGGACCTGTCCGCCGTGCGTGTGTCCCGCGACGATCAGCTGGTACCCGAGGGCGGCCGCCTCGGGGGCGGAGTCGGGCGAATGCATCACGGCGAGGCCGAACCGCGTCGGATCCCGCCGGGGCGCAACGCGTAGGTCGTGCCGCAGGATGTGGGCGTCGTCGAGCCCGAGCAGCTCGATCGCGACGCCGTCGAGCGATCGGTCGCCGCGAACGTTCGTGAGGTCCTCCCATCCGTCCGCGACGAGAGCGGCGATGAGCTCGGGGGCTCGTCCGCGGCGAACGCGCCGCCGCTGCCGCCGCTTCCGGAAGTAGGCGAGATAGTTCAGCGGCCGCGGTTCGAAGTAGTCGTTCGACCCGAGGACGAACCAGGAGCCGAGCCGACCCCGAGTCGCCCGGACGGCTTCGACGGCCGTCCCGACCGCCTCGGACTCGGCCAGGAAGTCCCCGGTCACGATCGTGACGTCCGGCGTCGGCAGGCTCGCCAGGAAGGCGGCCTTCCGATCGTCTCGACGGACGAAGTGCAGATCCGAGAGATGCAGCACGACGAGAGGTCGTTCGGCGGCCGGGGGTAGGATGTCGAGCCGGTGCCGGACCACGCGGTACCGGAAGCGCTCGACGAAGATCCCGTAGAGCACGCAGCCGGCGCCGATGGCGCCGATCGTCGCGACCACGGGGAGCACGGAGGGAGTGTAGTGAGCGACCCCACGCTGAAGGAGCGGCTCGCGACGGAGCTTCGCGACGCCCTGCGAGCCGGCGAGAAGGTCCGGCTGGGCGCGCTGCGGATGCTCTCCGCCGCGGTGACGAACCGCGAGAAGGAGGTGCGGCACGAGCTTTCGGACGACGAGGTCCGCGAGGTCGCCGCGAAGGAGGTCAAGAAGCGCGGCGAGTCGATCGACGCGTTCGAGGCGGCCGGCCGGCGGGAGCTGGCCGACAAGGAACGAGCGGAGCGGGCGGCGATCGCCGGCTACGCACCCGAGATGCTCGGCGACGACGAGGTCGACGCCTTGGTGGACGAGGCCTTCGCCACGACGGGCGCGACGTCGGAGAAGGAGCTCGGCGCCGTGATGGGGTTCGTCATGGGCCGGGCGAAGGGCCGCGTCGACGGGAGGCTCTTGCAGGAGCGCGTGCGCGCGCGGCTCGGAACGTCGTCGACCTAGCGGGCGTCAGTCGCTCTCGTTGTCACCGCCGCCGCCGCCGCCGCCGCCGTCACCGCCGCCGTTGCCACCACCGTCGTTGCCACCACCACCACCGTTCCCCTGCGGCTCGATCCCCACGAGGATCGTCACGGTGGTTCCCGCGATCACGGGCTTCCCAGCCCCCGGTTCCTGGGAGACGACGCGCCCGGCCTGGTCCGGGTTGCCCGTCTGGATCCGCTGGGTGACGACCTCGAGCCCGAGGGACCGGAGGTACTGACGCGCCTCGTACCCGGGCATGCCGACCACGCCCGGGACCGAGATGTGGGGCGGCTCGCCGGTCGAGACCAGGATCGTCACGAGCGTGCCGAGCGGCGTGACGCTGCCCCCGCCCGGGGACTGGCTGAAGACCTGACCCTGGGGAGCGAGCGAGTCGGCGATGTCGACGGTGACCCGGAACCCGGCCTCGGAGAGCACGCCGATCGCCTCCTTCCGATCCATCCCGATCACGCTGGGGACCGGTCCCTCGGGCGGTTTCGGCGGCTCCGGGAAGCCGATCGCGGGGAGTCCCTGCATCACCCGGGACATGTACGAGACCCAGATCGGTGCCGCGACGGATCCGCCGAACACGGTGCCCATCGAGTAGGGGTTCCCCGGCGAACCGACCCACACGACGGTCGTGAACTGCTTCGTGTAGCCGCCGAACCACACGTTGGTGTTCTCCTGCGCCGTGCCGGTCTTGCCCGCCACCGGCCATATGCCCCAGGCCCCGCCGAACGCATCCGCCGCCGTCCCGGAGACGGGAACGGCCTGGAGCATCGCCGTGATCAGACGGGCGTCGCCCTGCTTGAGGACCCGGTAGCAGGTCCGCTCGTGCGGGAACCCTTCGAGCACCTTCCCGTCCCGCTCGATCGACTGCACCGTGTACGGCTGGCAGTGGCGTCCGTCGTTCGCGATCGTCTGGTAGCCGGAAGCCATGTCGATCGGCGAGATCGCGACCGAGCCCGTCGCGAGGGCCGGGACCTCCTGGAGGCCCTCCGTCTGGGGATCCATCCCGATCATCTCCTCGGCGATCGTCGCGACCACGTCGGCCCCGACGTCCAGGATCAGCTGCGCGAACACGACGTTCACCGAGTGCTCGGTCGCGGTCCAGAGGTCGATCGTGCCGATGCCGCCGCCCTCGGCATTGGAGACGCAGTGGTCCTCGTCGTCCCATGCGGGTGAGCACCACGGTGAAGAGCTGGAGTACGTCTGGGTCGGAGGAACGCCCACCTTGAACGCGCCGGCCAGGACGAACGGCTTGAAGGCCGAGCCGGGCTGGTGGCCCGTGGTCGCGAGGTCGAGCTCGTCCCGTCGGTAGTTCCGCCCCGACAGGATCATCTTCACGGCCCCCGTCCGGTTGTCGATCGTCACGATCGACACGTCGGGGTCGGGGGCGCCGGGCGGCGGGATGATCGTCCGCTCGAGCGGTCGCTGCGCCGCTTCCTGCGCCCAACGCTGCCAGTCGGGACGGAGGGTCGTGTGGATCTCGAGGCCGCCCTCGTACAGGGCTCGGCGGCGCGCCTTCTCGGTCGTGCCGAGGCTGGTGAATTCACCGGATTCGTTCTCCACGATCTGATCCGTCAGGTAGTTCACGAAGAACGGCGGGTGACGCCGGTTCAGCTGGCCGGCCCCCTTCGGGAGATTGAGCTTGCGGGCCTTCAGATGCTCGTTGCGCTGATCCGCGATCCACCCGAGGCCCGCCATCCGGTTCAGGACGTCGTTGCGGCGCAGGAGCATCTTCCTCGGTCGGTCGAGGGGGTCGTAGTACTCCGGCGCGCGGATCATCCCGGCGAGCGTGGCGCCTTCGATGAGCGTGAGATCGCGCGCGGGCTTGCGGAAGTAGAACTCCGCCGCCGTCCCGAATCCGTAGACGCCGTTGCCCATGTAGACCTGGTTCAGATAGAGCTCGAAGATCCGCTCCTTCGAGTAGCGCTGCTCCACGCGGATCGCGAGCGCGAGCTCCTGCAGCTTGCCCTCGATGCTCTGGTCGAAGCCCCGCTTCAGGTCGAGCGTGCTTCCGACGAGCTGCTGCGTGATCGTCGAGCCGCCCTGGACGACCTCACCCGCCCTCGCGTTCTCGATCATCGCGCGGAAGAGCGAGGACCAGTCCAGCGCCCCATGTTCGAAGAAGTCGGAGTCCTCGATCGCCAGGACCGCTCGCCGCGCGGCCGGCGCGATCGCCTCGAGGGGCACGATCTCCCGGTTGTCCAGGTAGACCTGGGTGAGCACGGACCCGTCCGCGGCGTAGATCGTCGAGCGCTCGGGGAACCGAGGGATCCGTGTGAAGTCGGCGCCCATCGCGTCGAGCCGCGAGCGGATCTCCCGCACGCCCAGCCCGGCGGCGGCGAAAGGCGGCGCGAGCACCGCGGCCGTTAGGACCGCCGAGGCGAGGATCACGGGGATCAGGAGCAACGCGGCGATCGGTTTGAACGAGACGCGATCGTGGACGGAGCGTGGGTAGCGCGGCTCGCGAGGGGCCGGACGGCCCCCCGGTGGCGGTGATCCCGCCGGACGGCGACCGGTGTCGACGCTCATTGGGGTTGCGTCCAGGATACGCCGGATCCCCTTCTCCCCGGGTCGGTACGATGCCGCCTCCCATGCACCGCTTCCGCTCTCGACCCTTCCTGCTCGCGCTCGCGACCGCCGCCTTCGCCGGCCTCGGGGCCGGCCAGGTCGGCGCCCAGCCGAGCGCCACCCCGGTCCGCGTGATCGAGGTGAACGGTCCGATCGACCGTCCGCTCGTGCGGTACCTCGAGGACCGGCTCGATGACGCCGAGGATGCCGGTGCCGTCGTCGTCCTCGAGCTCGACTCGCCGGGCGCGCTCGGCCAGGACGGCGTCGCCCTGGCCGACCGCGTCGCCGGGATGGAGGTCCCGGTGATCTCCTGGGTGGGGCCGGTCCCTGCCAGGGCGACCGGCGCCGGCCTCCTGCTGATGCTCGCGTCGTCGCTGGCAAGCGTGGCGCCTGGTGCCCAGACCGGTCCCCTCGAGCCGGTCGACGTGCTGTATCCGGACGACGAGTCCCCCGGGCTCGCGGCGTCGGTCGAGGGGTGGCTGGCCGACCACGGGCGCGACGTCGCGCTCGAAGACCTCGTTCGCCCCCTGACCGCCCAGGAGGCGTTGGATGCGGGGATCGTCGAGGTGGCCGCCTACACGATCCCCGAGCTCCTCGGGGAGGTGGACGGCCGCACGGTGCGGACGGCCGCCGGCGACGTGGTGCTCGACACCCGCGTCGCGACGACGGCGGCCGAGGCCGACGAGGGGACGGTCGAGATCACGTTCGAGGAGCCGGGCGTCGTCGCGCGCGTCCTGCACGCGGTCGCGACGCCCTCGATGGTCTACGTCCTGCTCGTGCTGGGGCTCGCCGCGCTGGCCTTCGAGCTCACCCAGCCTGGCTTCGGCTTCGCCGGGTTCGGCGGCGCGTTCCTCACGGCCCTCGCGATCTACGGGCTCACGGTGGCGGTCCCCTCGGCGTTCGGACTCGCCGTCCTGCTGCTCGGGATCGGACTGCTGATGCTCGATGTGCGGCTGCGGAGCCTGTCATGGCCCACCTGGGTGGGCCTCGGCGCGTTCGGCGCGGGATCGGTGCTGGCGTGGCGCGGCGTCGATGCGTCGATCCGGATCAGCCCCTGGTTGATCGGCGGCGCCGTCGTCGGGAGTCTCCTCTACTACGGATTCGCCCTCACGGTCGCGCTGCAATCGCGCGACCGGATCGTCGGCACGCAGCGAGGGTTGATTGGGCTGGTCGGCGAGGCGCGGGGGCGGCTGGCGCCCGACGGGCCGGTCTTCGTGAAGGGCGCGCTCTGGCGAGGTCGGACCAGCGGAGAGCCGATCGAGGCGGGGACACCGGTCCGGGTCCGGGGCGTCGAGGGCCTGATCCTGCGCGTGGAGGCGGAGCCTCCCGAGTCTGCCGGAACGGTTGGGGTGTAAGGGTCCCCGGGAGCTCCTCATCCAGCCGGCGGCCGGTTCGCCCCGCTCTCGAGGAATCCCATCCCGTCGTTCCTACGAACAATCGGGTAGATGCCGTACGACGAGGGGCCGAAGGGATGGCAGCGGCTCGCCGCGTGTCGCGGCGAGGACTCGACGTACTACTTCGCTCCCAGCTACTTCGAGAAGCGGGGCGAGAAGCTCGCCCGTGAGGCGGTCGCGAAACGGATCTGCGCCGCGTGCCAGGTCCGGCGACCCTGTCTCGCCTACGCGCTGGCGACGCGGGAGCCCCACGGTGTCTGGGGCGGGTTGAACGAGACCGAACGTCGAGCCGTCCTCAAGCAGCGGGCGCTCGAGGCCAGCTGACCCGCGCTCGCTCGAGGCGTGTGGGAGGATGCGCGCGTGCGCGACGCCGACGTCCTGCGACGGCTCGAGGAGCTCGGTCTCGAGCTGCCGCCGCCGCCCGAGTCGGTGGCCACGTACGTGCCCGTCGTGCGGTCGGGGTTCCTCGCGTTCATCGCCGGGCAGCTCGCGATCGTCGACGGTCAGCTCGTGCACCCGGGCAGGCTCGGCGCGCAGGTCACGATCGAGATGGGGCAGGCGGCCGCAGCCCGAGCGTCGCTCCAAGCGCTGGCGGCGCTCCGCGAGGACCTGGGGAGCCTCGACCGGCTCGTCCGGATCGTGCAGCTCACGGTGTACGTCGCTGCCGATCCGGAGTTCATCGAACACTCGAAGGTCGCGAACGGCGCGAGCGACACGCTCGTCGACGTTCTCGGCCCGGATGGGCATCATGCGCGGGCCGCCGTCGGCGTGGCATCGCTGCCGCTCGGGGCGAGCGTCGAGGTCGCGATGACCGCGGAGGTCGCGGAGTAGGGGCAGCGGTTGCCGAGGGATGCCGAGGTCACGACCGCGGGATGCGAAGGTCGCCGTCCCGCCGCGTGATCCCACGCTGGTCGAACCACTCGAGGATCGGGAGCGCGAACTTCCGGCTCGTCCCGAGGGCCTCGCGGAACGTACTCACGGTGATCCCCGCGTCCCCCGCCCCCGAGACGATCGCCCGCGCGCGGTCGATCAGCTCGGGCGTGAAGATCAGGTCGGGGGCGACGCGCACGACGAGGCCGGCTCGGCCGGCCGCGTCGATCGCGTCGCGCCCGATCCCCCGGGTGACGAGCTCTCGGACCGTCGGGGGCTGCGCCGGCGCCGCCGAGATCGCGTCGACGACGGCCCGGACGAGCGGGTCCGCGGCGCGGTCGACGGGGCGACGCGCGGCGGCGGGGAGGGCGACCGCATCACCGGTCGGCACCACGAGGCCGCCCGCGCCCGCGTGGTCGAGGATCGCGTCGATCAGTGCCCGGTCGGGCGCTCGGACGACCGGCCGGAGGGCGTCGCCGAGCGCCCGACGAGCGGACGCGAGCGGCAGCCCCTCGTCCAGCGGCTTCCCCTCGTGGTGCTCGCCGACCGCAGCGATCAGCGCCCGCGTCGACGCATCGAGGAGACCGTCGCGGAGGATCCACTCGCCCACGTCCGGGTGGGCCGCCTCCGAGCCCGTGAGGAGGGCGACGTCGGAGGCGCGGATCGCGCCGCGCTCGTCCGCGAGGATCGCGGGGAGCTCGTCACGGGTCGCCGCGGCGCGCCGGGCCAGCCGAGCCTCCGGCGCGGGCGCGGCGCGCCGCGGCGGTGCCGGATCGAGCACGGAACCGCCCCCGATCGTCTCCTGACGTCCTGATTCTCGAAGGACGTACCGGTCGAACACGTCGAGCAGGAGCGGCCTCGACGTCGTGATCCGGACGAACGACGTGTGACCAGGTTCGGCCCGGGAGCCGTACACCCGCACGCGCGCGTCGGCCTCGGTCGCGCCCGCGTAGACCTTGAACGCGCCTCGGCCCGTGATCGCGTGGCCGAGCCCGCGGACCGGCCGGAGCGAGCCCTCGAACACGGTCGTCGGTCGCCATCGGCCGGGTGGCCCCACGACGTCACCGCGCGCGAGGTCCTCCTTCGCCGTGCCGACGAGGTTCGCGGCGACCCGGCTCACCGGATCGGCGTGGTCCTCTCCCCGCCCGTGGGTCTGGAGCGATCGGATCCGCGCCGTCCGGCCCCGTGGGTAGAGCTCGACCTCGTCGCCCACCACGAGGCGTCCGCCGCCGAGGGTCCCCGTGACCACGGTGCCGGCGCCGGCGATCGTGAAGACGCGGTCCACGAATAGGCGCGCCCGGGTGTCGGCGGGCACCGGTGCGGCGGCGAGGAGATCGTCCAGGGCGACCCGTAGGTCGTCCAGCCCCGCCCCCGTCTCGGCCGACACACGGACGATCCCGGCGCCGGCGAGCGCCGTCTCGGCCAACCGCTCGCGGACCTCCTCCTCCGCGAGCTCGAGCGTGTCGAGGTCGACGAGGTCCGTCTTCGTCAGCGCGACGACGCCGCCCGCGACGCCGAGCACGTCGAGGATCGCCAGATGCTCCTCCGACTGCGGCCGCCACCCCTCGTTGGCGGCGACCACGAACAGGACGAGACGGACCGGACCGACGCCGGCGAGCATGTTGGCGACGAACCGCTCGTGACCGGGGACGTCCACGAAGCCGACCTCGCGGCCCGAGGGGAGCTCGCACCACGCGTAGCCGAGGTCGATCGTGAGCCCGCGACGCTTCTCCTCCTCCCACCGATCGGGATCCATCCCCGTGAGCCGCACGATCAACGAGGACTTGCCGTGGTCGACGTGGCCGGCCGTGGCCACGACGCGGAGCTCCGTCATCTACTCGTCGAGGTCGCCGAGGTCGTCGCCGCCGGACCCGTCGAGGTCGTCGCCGTGCAGATCGTGGCCGTGGTCCTCGTCCCCCTCGAGCCCGTAGTGGACCGCGCGCGCGAGGTGCGGGACCTGTTCGTCCGTGACGGTCCGGCAGTCGAGCAGGACGAACCGATCGTCCACGCGCGAGAAGGCCGCCGGCGTCCCCGTCCGCAGCCTGGCCGCGAACGCCGGCGCGTCGGGCACCTGGATCCGGACGCCCCACGAGGCGAGATCCCTCCCGGGCATCGAGCCGGCGCCCACCGCCGAGGTGCACTTCACGACCCGCGCGCCCTCGAGATCACCTCCGATCGTCTCGGACAGCAGCTGGGCTCGTGCTCGCACCGTCTCGGCGGAATCGCGGAGCATCCGGTAGACGGGGAGCTCCTCCTCGCGGCCGGCGACGATGATCGCGAGGACCTGTTCGAGCGCCGCCATCTGCATCCGACCGATGCGGACGGCGCGGGCGATCGGGTGGCGACGCAGCCGCGCGACGAGATCCGCGCGCCCGACGACGATCCCGGCCTGCGGGCCGCCGAGCAGCTTGTCCGCGGAGAACGTGACGAGATCCGCCCCCTGGCCGAGCGCGTCGGAGACGCTGGGCTCGTCGACCGGATGTCCGTGCCCGTGGTGCAGCAGTCCCGAGCCGATGTCGAAGAGGAAGGGCACCGAGCGCGACCGAGCGAGCTGTGCCAGCTCGGCCGCGCTCGGCGACGCCGTGAATCCGACGACGCGGTAGTTCGACGGATGGACCTTGAGGATCAACCCGGTCCGTTCGCCGACCGCCGCGCGGTAGTCAGCGATCCGGGTCCGGTTCGTGGTCCCCACCTCGGCGAGGCGCGCGCCCGAGGCGGCCAGGATGTCGGGGATCCGGAACTCGCCGCCGATCTCGATCAGCTCGCCGCGGGACACCACGATCTGCTTGCCCTTGGCGAGCGAGGCCATCGCCAGCAGGAGCGCGGCCGCGCAATTGTTCACGACCAGCGCGTCCTCGGCTGCCGTGAGGGCGGTGAGCAGCAACTCGGCGTTGCGCCCGCGCTTCCCGCGCCGCCCCGTCTCCCGGTCGACCTCGATGTCGGTGTAGGAGCGGGCCGCGCGTGCCGCCGCCCTCGCCGCGCGCTCGGGCAGCGGCGCGCGCCCGAGGTTCGTGTGCAGGATCACGCCGGTCGCGTTGATCACGGAGACCATCCCGTTGGCGACGTGCGAGGCCCGTGCCAACGCCCGCGCCAGGAGGATCTCGTCGGCGGGCGGGGCCTCGCCGTCCGCCGCCGCCGCGCGGACCTCGGCGAGCACGTCTTCGAGGACCCGTTTCAACAGCGGACGACCGAGCGTCGAGGCGGCGCGACGGGCGGGGTCGGAGCGCAGGAGCGCATCCACCGAGGGGACCTTCCGGCGGACGTCGACGGCCATCGCCGTCGCAGCCTACCGCCTCGACCGACGCGGACGGAGGGGGCCCGGTCCGTCCAGGGACCCTCCGCTAGGATGACCGCGGATGGACATCCGCGAGCGGCCCGCGTTCGAGAGCTCCCAGGTCACCTCGATGATCCGCGGGGGAGGACTCGAGGTCGAGATCGTGCCGTCGGGTGCGTTCTCGACCGAGGAGATGATCCTCAACATCGGGCCGCAGCACCCCTCGACCCACGGGGTCTTGCGGGTCGTCCTCGAGCTCGACGGCGAGGTGATCACGAAGGCCGAGCCGGTGATCGGATACATGCACCGGGCCGCGGAGAAGCTCGCCGAGTACCGCGACGCCCGTCAGGTCCTCGTCCTGATGAACCGGCACGACTGGATCAGCGCGTTCAACAACGAGCTGGGATGGACGATCGCCGTCGAGCGGCTCGCCGGGATCGAGGTTCCGGAACGCGCGCAGTGGATCCGGACGATGTTCGCCGAGTGGAACCGGGTCCTCAGCCATCTGATGTTCACCGGCTCCTACCCGCTCGAGCTCGGGGCGATCACGCCGATGTTCTACGCGTTCCGCGAGCGGGAGATGATCCAGGACCTGATGGAATCCGCGACCGGCGCCCGGATGCACCATTCATACTGCCGGGTGGGTGGGCTCAAGGACGACCTGCCGCGCGGATTCCTGCAGCGTTCGGCACAGGTGCTGGCCGAGACCCGGAAGCGGATCGGCGAGTACGAGTCGCTCGTGATGGGCAACGAGATCATCTTCGCGCGCACGCGCGACGTCGGGCTCCTGCCCGCCGCGATGGCCGTCGCCTACGGAACCTCCGGGCCGGTGCTCCACGCGAGCGGCGTCCCGATGGATCCTCGCAAGGACGAGCCGTACGAGAAGTACGGCGAGGTGGAGTTCGAGGTCCCGGTCGGGCTCAAGGGGGACTGCTACGACCGGCTGTGGGTGCTGATCGAGCGGATGAAGCAGTCGTGCAACATCATCGAACAGTGCATGGACCGGCTGCCCGCCGGCGAGTTCCGCGCCCCGAAGCTCCCGAAGACCCTGAAGATGGAGGGTGAGGTCTACGTCCGGACCGAGAACCCGCTCGGCCTGATGGGCTACTACGTGGTCGGCGACGGCAAGAAGCAGCCGTACCGGCTGAAGATGCGGACCGCCTCGTTCTCCAACGTCAGCGTCATCCCCGCCATGCTGCCGGGCACCCTCGTCCCGGACCTGATCGCGATCCTCGGCTCGATCTTCTTCGTGGTCGGCGACGTCGACCGGTAGTCGGCTCCGCTCAACATCTGCCTCGATCCGGCCGATACCTGTCCGGGGATGAACATCGAGCAGCTTGGCTCGTTCCGCACCGCCACGGCGGATGACGGATCGCTCGAGGTCTGGGCGCGCGGTTGGCGCCTGGAGTCGCAGCTCTACGCCCTGATCCCGATGGGCCTCGCCGTGATGTTCCTCCTCGCCCCGATGGGGCTCGTGATGCGCGTCGGCGGTGCCCTCATGATGCTCGGTGCGACGCTGTTCGCCTTCCGGATGACGAAGCCGGGATTGTGGTTCACGCCCGAGGCCGTCTCGATCGTGAGCGTGACGCGCACGCAGGTGTTCCCCTGGGCGGAGGTCCAGGGGTTCATGGGCGAGCGCCGGCACGACGAGGCGCGGATCTTGTTGATGCTGGACGACGATCGACGGGTCTCGCTCCCGGGGACGCTCGACCCCGAGGAGCTCGACCCCTACGGCGACGAGGGCCAGATGCTCTCGGCGGCGGATCAGCTCAATCAACTGCGTGAGCGCGCGGTGGCGGGGGACCTGCCGAAGCCGGCCGTGCCGGTCGTGACGGCGGCCGCCCCGGACGCGGACGCGCCCGCGAAGGAGCGCCGGCGGGAGCGCAAGGAGCTCCGGGCCGCGCTGAAGGCGGTTCGGCTCCCAGCGGAGAAGCGGGCGGAGCCCGCCGAGCGTGCGACGCCCGCCCCCGAGGAGACGCCGAACGACGAGGCTCGTCAGCGCCCCCGTCGGCTCCGGCGCCGCGCGCCGAGCGAGCCGGCCCCCGCGCTCACCGAGGTGCCGATCGCCGGGCCGGAACCGGCTCCGGCACGGGCGCCCCGCCGAGCGAGGACCGAGGAGCCGGCCGGGATCCCCTCGTACTTCCCGACGCCGACGTACATCCCCCAGGCCGAGTACGCCCAGATGCTGCGCGATCAGAAGGCGGCCGACAAGGCCGCGGCCGCCGCCGCGGCGGAGCTCCGGCACCTGGCCGAGGCGGAGGAGATCGACGAGCTCGCGGCGAAGGAAGAGTTCTCCGACTGGGCCTCGTAGCGCGGCTCAGGTCTGGCGGTTGAACCAGGTCCCCCCGGGGCCCGTGTAGCTGAAGGCCTCGCCCCATACGCCGATCGTCTTCCCCGCGCTGGTGATCGCGATCTCGCCGTAATCGCCGTAGAACTCCTGGAATCCGTTCGCCGTCTTGTAGTCGGCGCCCGTGACGGCGTCGGAGATGCTGACCGGCGCGCTCCACGTCGCCCCGCCGTTCGTGGAGCTCCGGTACCAGACGTTCCAGGCATCGTGATCGTCCCCGTTCGTCTGCGCGTACCACACGCGGACGTCCCCGGCGCCTCTCGATTCCACCGTCGGGCCCGTCGAGTGCTCGCCCATGTCCGAGAGCGTGGTGCGTGCGCCCCACGAGAGCCCACCGTTCGTCGACGTCTTCGCGAAGGTCCGCTGTTGACCCTCGGGGGTGACGGCGCCGTCGTACACGAAGACGAGGTTCCCGGCGGCGTCCGCGGAGACCCCGCTATGTCCCATGTAGAAGTCCGAGTAGCACCCGTCCGCCACGCACGGCTCACCGAGCTCGACGGAGTCCACGAGCACGTTCTGCCACGACGAACCCTGGTTCGTCGACACGAACGCGTGGAACTGGACCTGACCCTCCGGCGCTGACCCTTGCCCCCCGTACAGGATGCTGCTCTCCGAGAACACCACGGTGCCGTTCGACAGGACGTCGGCATCGTAGGCGTAGAAGTACCTGGGGCCGTTCACGATCTTCGTCTGCGTCCACGTGGCGCCCGCGTTGTGGGACTGCGCGATGTACGGGTCGCCCGCGTTCGGGCCGTTCCAGGACACGTACACGTGCTGCCCGTCGTCGCTCACAGCGAAGGCCGGCTTGTCGGTCCACGACACCTGCCCGTACGTCGGCACGGGCGTCGACCAGCTCTGCCCGTGGTTCGTCGACTTCGTGAAGACGACGTTGAAGCCGTTCATGTACATCGCGTAGACGTGCCCGGTGTTCGGGACGACCTCGATGATCGGGTCGAACTGCCCCGAGCCCTTGCATGCGCAGAGCGGAACCCCCTGGCTCCACGTGGCGCCCCCGTCCGAGGAGATCTCGAGCGCGATCCACGGTGACGGGCAGTTGCCGGGGCACGGCTTCGGCGCGTACCGCGTCGTGAGCATGTACACGAAGGGCGCGTTGGGGTCGGCCGCGACCGCCGGCTCCCAGTCGTCGGTGGTCGCGTTCATGACCTGCTCACCGGCCCAGCCGGGAGCCGCCGCCGCGACGATCGGTTCGCGCCGACCGAACCGCCCCTCGGCGCGGGCGTCCCGGAGCGCCTCCAGCCGCAGGGAGGTGGTCAGCTTCTGCTCGAGCCGCTCCTCGTTCCCGCCGGGCGCCCGTCCCGCGCCAGGGAGCATGTCCGGCGCCGAGACGGCGAGGAACGCGGCGGTCGCGAGGACGGCCATGGCGAGCAGCGTGAAGAGGCCGGTGATCATGCGAGCGGGCATCGGCATCCGCCTTTCCGGGGAGGGGGATCGGGTGGCAGCGCGGCGCGTGTCACGAGGGGTCGCATCGTATCCCGACCGGGCGCCGCGCGCGAACCGGAACGAGGTGAGGACGGGGTACCCTGCACCGATGCACGGACGTGCCGGGGCGGGGCGGCCGTCGCGGATCGTGGACGCCGCGGTCCCCGCGGTCGTCCTGGTGCTCTTCCTCGCGCCGCTCGTGCTGGTGTTCCTCGGATCGCTGCGCCCGACCGGGACGCCGCCGCCGACCGGGATCGAAGCGCTGCCCGCCGATGCCAGGCTCGCGAACTACGCCGAGCTGTTCGCGACGCCGCAGCTGGTCCGTCAGATCGGGAACTCCCTCCTCGTCGCCGCCGTGGCGATTCCGCTCGGCGTCCTGGTGGCGTCGTGGGCCGGGTACGCGATCGCCCGGCTCCCGCGCGGCGCCGCCGTGCTGCTGATCTCGCTGACCGTGGCCGCGGCGACGATCCCGACGACGTCCCTGTTCGTGGGGCGGCTCGTGCTGTTCCGCGTCGCGGGACTCACCGACACGCCGATCCCGCTGATCGCGCCCGCCCTCCTGGGCGTCTCTCCGTTGCTGGTCCTGCTGTTCGGATGGAGCTACCACACGATCCCCCGCGCCACCTACGACCTCGCGCGGGAGTCGGGGCTCGGCCCGCTCCGGACCTGGTGGCACGTGGCGCTGCCGTTGCGCGTCGACGTCGCCGTCGTCGCGGCGGCGGTCGCGTTCATCGTGTCGTGGGGGAACCTGCTCGATCCGCTGTTCTACGTGTACGACGAACGCTGGTACACGCTGCCGCTCGGGCTCGCATCGCTCACCGAGCTCCCGCCCACGGACCAGGGACTGATGCTCGCGGCGGCGGTCCTCGCGATCGTCCCCGTCTGCCTGATCGTGGTGCTCGCGCAACGGACCGTCGGGGCCTGGCGATGGTGAGGCGAGGTCCCGCCGGGATCCTGGCGGCACTGCTCGTCTGCGCGGTGCTCGCCGGGTGCACGTCCGACGCCGAGGTGGGGTCGACCAGGGTGACCGTGATGGTCTCGGGCGACCCCGCCGAGATCGATGCGTACCGCGCGGTGGTCGCCGGGTTCAACGACTCTCAGGACGACGTCGAGGCCGCCCTCCTTCCGTTCGCGGAGCGCGACGAGCTGATCGCGCGGCTCTCGACATCGATCGCCGGCGGGGAGCCGCCGGATCTCTTCCTCATGAACTACCGCTACTACGGTCAGTTCGCCGCGCGCGGCGCGCTCGAGCCAGTGGGTCCGTACCTCGAGGAGTCGTCGGCGTTCGCCGAAGAGGACTTCTTCGGTTCCGCGATGACGCCGTTCCGGTGGGACGGGGAGCAGTTGTGCCTGCCGCAGAACGTCTCGAGCCTGGTCGTCTACCACAACGCGGACCTGTTCCGGTCGGCGGGCCTCGACCCGCCGTCGGCGGGCTGGACGTGGGACGACATGGTCGCCTCGGCGGAGGAGTTGACGAGCGACCGGGACGGCGACGGGTCGGCGGAGGTCCACGGGCTCGGCGTGGACCCGGAGATCATCCGGATCGCGCCGCTGATCTGGTCGAACGGCGGGACGCTCGTGGACGACGAGGGGTCGCCGACGCGCTTCGCCTTCGACCCGCCCGCGATCGAGGCGATCCAGCGGTTCCTCACGCTGCGGACCGCCGGGATCACCCCGACCGACGAGGAGGCGGAGGCCGAGGATCTCGAGAGCCGGTTCCTCCACGGCCGGCTCGCGATGCTGATGGAGTCCCGCCGGGTCGTGCCCACGCTCCGGACGATCACCGACTTCGCGTGGGACGTGGCGACGCTCCCGCCGATGGACGTCCCCGTCTCCGTCCTGCACTCCGACGCGTACTGCATCACGGCGGCATCGGACGCGAAGGACGCGGCGTGGCGCTACCTCGAGTTCGCGCTCGGCCCGGAGGGCCAGCGGATCGCGGCGGCGTCCGGCAGGACGGTGCCGTCGCTCCGATCGGTCGCCGACAGCGACGCGTTCCTCGATCCGGAGGCGGGCCCAGCGCACGGGGAGGTGTTCCTCGAGCAGGTCCCGACGCTGCGAGCCGTCCCCGTGATCTCCACCTGGCCCGAGATCGAGGACATCGCGAACGCCCTCCTCGAGGAGGCGTATTACGGGGGCGGGCGGGCGCTGGAGGTCGCGCTGGAGATCACGGCGGCCACGCGCGAGGCGTTCGCGCGCGCCGACTGAGTGGAGGCCTCCGAACGTCGCGGCCTGTGGCTTATGGCCGCCCCGTTCCTCCTCGGCGTGGTCGCGCTGGTCGTCGCGCCGGCGGTCGGAACGCTTCCGATGGCGCTCTTCGACTGGGACCTGGTGCGGGCGCCGACGTTCGTGGGCCTGGAGAACTTCGGGGAGCTGGTCGACGACCCGGTGTTCCGGATCGCCCTGCGGAACGCGTTGTTCTTCCTGGTCGCGGCGGTGCCGCTCCGGCTCGCCGGGGCCCTCGGCCTGGCGCTCGTCCTGGCGCGGCGCGGCCGGCTGCGAGC
>DASUPO010000046.1:0-2187 GCA_036281075.1 Actinomycetota bacterium
TCGATTTGCACCTGCAACACGCTGCTACACTCGCCGCGCGATGGCGATCACGGACGAGGCGGACATGGTGGGCGCGCTGAAGGCGCGCGGACTCCGCATGACCCCGCAGCGCCGGGCCATCGTCGCCGAGGTCATGCGCACGCAGGGCCACATCTCCCCCGCCGCGCTCGCGCGCAAGGTCCAGGCCGAGATGCCGGGCGTGAACGCCTCGACGATCTACCGGACCCTCTCGCTGCTGGAAGAGGCCGGGGTTCTCTCCCACGCGCACCTGGAGGGCGGCCCCGAGTACCACCGCGCCGAGGAGGCCGGCCACGTCCATCTCACGTGCGCGAACTGCGGCGCCGAGGACGACCTGTCGATCGAGGAGGCCGCGGCGCTCGTCCGGCTGATCGAACGCCACCGCGGGTTCAGCCCCGACCTCACGCACTTCGCGATCGGCGGCCTGTGCGCGGACTGCCGCCGGGAGCTGCAGCCGGCGTAGCGATCGACTACCCGACGTGCGCGTCGAGCGCCGCCTCGGGCAACCGTCGTCGGCGGACGCTCGAGACCCCGTACGCCACGACGAAGAGCACCGCCGCCGTGAGCACGACCGCCGGGCCCGACGGCCAGTCCAGGTAGTACGAGAGGTACACGCCGACGAACCCGCAGAACGTCCCGACCGCGACCGAGATCCACAGCATCCGGTGGAAGCTGTCGGTGAGCAGCCGGCCGATCACCGGCGGGATCACGAGCATCGCCGCGATGAGCGTCACGCCGAGGACGGTCATGCAGACCGTGATCACGGCGCTCAGCAGGAGTGCCAGCAGGAGGTCCATCCGGAGCGTCGAGACGCCGGAGACCTCCGCAACCTCCGGATCGAAGGTCGCGAAGAGCAGTTGCCGGTAGCGGAGGAAGATGGCAGCGGCGGCCAGGACCGTCACGCCGGCGATGACGGCCACGTTGTCCGTCCCGACGCCGAGGACGTTCCCGAACAGCAGGGCGTCGATGTTCCGCGTGCTCCCGGCCACCTTGACGATCACGATGCCGATCGCGAAGCCCGCCGACGTGATCACGCCGATCGCCGCGTCGGCGCCGATCGATCGCCTCCGCGCGATCAGCAGGATCAGGACCGCCGAGGCCAGGCCCCACAGCCCCGCGAAGTAGAAGCTGAGCGCGAAGGCCAGGCTGAACGCCGCGCCGCCGAAGATCGCGTGCGAGAGGCCGTGGCCGATGTAGCTCATCCCTCGGAGGACGACGTAGACGCCCACCAACCCACAGAGCCCGCCGGCGAGCGTCGCGACGGCGATGCCGTTGCGGAAGAACGCGTAGTCGAACGGCTCAAGCAGGGTGTCCATGGTGCCCCTCTCTCAGGTGGACGACCGTCGGCTCCTCCTCGATCTCGGGGTAGTGCTCCACGACCACGGGCATGCCGCCGTGGGACAGCACCTCGAGCGGTGCGCCGTAGGTCCTCTCGAGCACGTCTGGCGTGATCACGTCCTTCGGCCGGCCGACGGCTATCACCTCGCGGTTCAGGCAGACGAGCCTCGGCAGGTGCGCGGCGATCCCGTTCAGATCGTGCGTGGTGAGGAGGATCGCTAACCCCTCGTGGTGCAGCTCGTGGATCAGGTGCATCACGTCGTGACGCGTTCGGACGTCGACGCCGGAGGTCGGCTCGTCCATCAGCAGGAGCTTCGGGCGCCTGAGCATCGCGCGCGCCACGAACACGCGCTGCTGCTGGCCGCCGGAGAGCTCGCGGATGTGGCGGCCGCCGAGGTCGCCCATCCCGAGCCGGTCGAGGACCTCGTCGGCCTCTCGCAGGTCCTTCGCGGAGGACCACGGAGCGATCCGCCCGTCGATCCGCGACATCAGCACCGCCTCGCGGACCGTGACCGGGAAGTACCAGTTCACGGTCTCGACCTGCGGGACGTATCCGATCGTCGCCGAGCGGTCGCGGGTGATCCGCCCGGCGATCGGCCGCACCGCTCCGGCGATCGCGCGGAGCAACGTCGTCTTGCCGCTCCCGCTCGGCCCGACGATCCCCAGGAAATCGCCCTCGGCGACGGACAGGTCGACGTTCACCAGGACGGGCTCGAGGCCGTAGCGGCAGGTGACCTTCTCGAAGCGGACGAGCTCGGTCACGACCGGTACTCGACCGTGACCCCGGGCTGGAGGTTCTCCACGTTCAACCCGTCGAACGCGCTCGCGTCC
>DASUPO010000047.1:0-28241 GCA_036281075.1 Actinomycetota bacterium
GCGCCCTCGAGCACCTCCATCGACTCGATGTCGAGGTGGTTCGTCGGCTCGTCGAGGACCAGGCAGTTCGCGCCTGACAGCATCAGGAGGCAGAGCTCCAGCCGGGTCCGCTCGCCGCCCGACAGTGATCCGACCGGCGTGCGCATCTGGTCGTAGCGGAACAGGAACTTCGCGAGGAGCGCGACCGCCTCGCCCTCGTACATCGCCTTCGCCTTGCGGACGGACTCGACCGGCGTGAGCGTCGGGTCCTGATCGCTGAAGCCCTGTTCGAGGTAGCCGATCCGGACCGACGGCCCGATCCATCGCTCCCCCGTCGTCGCCCCGAGCTCGCCGGCGAGGATCCGACCGAGCACGGTCTTGCCCGCCCCGTTCGGCCCGACGATCCCGAGCCGCTCGCGCCGATACACGTCGAACGAGACGTCGAGCAGCACCGGATCGTCGTCGAACGCCATCGTGACGTCTCGGACACGCAGGATCCGCTGCCCGCCGCGTTCGGACGGCCGGAGCTCGAGCGCCATCTTCCGGCGCTCGAACACCGGCCGCTCGACCTTGTCCATCCGGTCGATCTGCCGCTGCTTGTTCCGCGCCTGCTTGATGTGCCGCTCGTCGACGACCAACGAGGCCCACAGCTCGAACCGCTTGATCGCGGCCTCCAGCCGCGCGATCTCCTTCTGCTGCGTGACCCACAGTTGCTGCTGCCGCTGGAGTGCGAGCTCCTTCGCGACCGCGTACGCGGAGTAGTTTCCCGGCCACTCCGCCGTGTGGCCGCGATCCAGCTCGACGATCCGGTTCACGGTGTCGTCCAGCAGGTACCGGTCGTGCGAGACTGTCACGACGGCGCCCGGGAACTCGGCGACGATCTCCTCGAGCAGCTCGCGCTTGTCGGCGTCCAGGTGCGTCTCCGGTTCGTCCAGGAGGAGGAGGTCGGGGTCCTGTATCAGGCATGCCGCGAGCGCGGCGAGCTTCCTCTGCCCGCCCGAAAGCGCGGTCGTCGGAAGGGTGAGGTCGTGCTCGTCGAACCCGAGGCGGACGAGCATCGCCCTCGCCTCGCCGGTGAGCCCGGCTCCCCCGGCCGCCACCCAGCGGTCGAGCACGGCCTGCTGTCGGGTGAGGACGCGGTCCATCTTCGCGAGGTCGCCGGTGACGTTCGGTCGGGCGAGCTCCTGCTCGGTCCCGCGGAGCTCCTCGTCGAG
Source organism: Actinomycetota bacterium (assembly GCA_036281075.1). Taxonomy (GTDB): domain Bacteria; phylum Actinomycetota; class UBA4738; order UBA4738; family HRBIN12; genus JAJNBA01. The sequence continues at coordinate 1,194 of DASUPO010000047.1, forward strand.
GGCCGCGATGTCCGGCCGGGCGCCGACGACCCAGGCCTCGGCGGTCCGGTCGTTGCCCTCGGGGTTCTGCTCGAGGTAGCTGACCGCGACGCCGCGGCGGCTGACGACCTCGCCGTCGTTGACGTCCTCCATCCCGCCGAGGATCCGAAGGAGCGTCGACTTGCCGGCGCCGTTCGGCCCGATGATCCCGATCCGGGCGCCGTCGGGCACGACGAGGTCGACCCCCTGGAGGACGGGCCACGTGCCGTACGACTTGTCGACGCCGACCAGGCTGACGAGGGACATCTCAACGACGAAGGCTACGGAACCGCTCGGCCGCCGCCTCGAACGCCTCGAGCGGCGCCAGGACCTGATCGACGACCCAGATCAGCCCCTCGAATCCGCCGAGCTCGGGCGGATCCTCTCGGAGTTGCCGAGCGCGCTCGAGTGAGTCACCGATCCCGGACTCGCTTGCGAGCCACTCATCCTCGACGTCCGGGTGTCGCCACGTCGGCATCAGGTCCTGCGCACGAGCGAGATGGTCTTCGAGCTCAGCGATCGCCTCGGCCAGCGGCGTCCCCGGCAGCCGAGTCGACGGCACCGTCGAGGTCATCGCCTCCTTCGCGGCCTCGACCTCGATCACGACGGCACGGAGACCGTCGAGCGCGACTTCGAGTTCGGTAGGAAGTCCTCGCTGCCTGATGAAGAGGCGTCGCATCCCTTGCCTTTACGCGCGCCGAATGGATGTTGTGACGGTCGCCGAGTCTGGTGGCTCACACGACGAAGTGGGGAGTGGCTGTCCATCGGCCAAAAGCGCGACCCGAAGCACGTCGGGCAACGTGTGATCGCTCACGACTTTGTGACCCTTGCATCCCGAAGGGGAACGATCGCCCTGGGGTCGTTCGTAGCGACCGCGTCGGCACCGAGCTCGAACAGCCTCCGAGCGATCTCGGGATCATCGGCGATCCATACGCCGAGAAGCGCGCCGGCTTCGTGAACGCGGTCGCTGAACCCGTCTGCGGCCTCGAGCACCCGCGTGACGAACGGCAGGATCCAGGGGTGGCCTTGGCCGGTTGCTCGAGCGAGCGCTTCGTCCGCGTCCACGTCGAGCCACGTCAGCAGACCCGTCGGCACGTCGGGACGGAGGGCTCGGCTGTGCGCGATCGAGCTCGGGTTGAAACTTGAGACGATCACCGGGCTCGCGAACGCGACCTCGTCGAGGGCGGCGAGCGTCGCCTCGACCGCGGGCTCCTCATCGAGGGTGTACCCGGGCTCGTCCGGCTGGTTCTTGATCTCGATGTCGGCGGCGGCGCGGCCCGACAGGCATCGCAACGCCTCCTCCAACGTTGGCACGCCGAGCGGCCGGATCTCCCCCAGCGTCATCTCGGACACGATCCCGGTGCCGTCCGTCGTCCGAGACACGTCGGGGTCGTGGAGGACGACCGCATGCCCGTCCGCTGTCATCCGGACGTCGAACTCGACGGCATCGGCACCGGCATCGACCGCGGCCTCGAACGCCGCGATCGTGTTCTCCGGCTGCTCCGCCGAGGCGCCGCGGTGCGCCACGACCATCGGCCGGTCCGGCCGCTCGACGCTCACGCCTGGCTGGCCGGGCACAGGTCCTCGACGGGGCAGATCGGGCACTTCGGGTTCTTGGCCGTGCAGGTCTGCCGGCCGTGGTCGATCAGCACGTACGTGAAGTCGAACCACCGATCCCGGGGGATCCGCTCCATCAGCTGCCTCTCGATCTTGTCGGGGTTCTTCTGATCCGAGAGGCCGAGCCGGTTCGACACCCGGTTCACGTGCGTGTCGACCGCGATCCCCTCGACGATGCCGAACGAGTTCCCGAGCACGATGTTGGCCGTCTTCCGGGCGACACCGCGGAGCGTGATCAGGTCCTCCATCGTGCCGGGGACCTCTCCGCCGTACTCCTCGACGATCCGGCGGCACGCCTCCCGGATCGCCGTGGCCTTCTGGTTGAAGAACCCGGTCGCGTGGATGTCCTGCTTCAGCTCTTCCTCCGGCACGCGGATGTAGTCCTCGGCCGTTCGGTACTTCTGGAAGAGCGTCTCGGTGACCCGATTGACGGTCTCGTCCGTGCTCTGCGCCGACAGGACCGTGGCCACCAGGCATTCGAGCGGGTTCGAGAACTTCAGCGCGACCTTGGCGTCCGGATAGGCCTCGGACAGCCTCCTGACGATCTCGGGCGCGCGCAGCTCGATCGGATCGTCGCGCTTCAGGACCACACGGCGATGCTACTCGGCGGTCACGTTCGGATTCGGGGCATCGTGGACGATCAGGGTGAACACGTCCGGTCGGCTGTAGTGGCCGACGGGATCGAACCGGTAGCGCATCGAGCGGGCGGTCTCCGCGTCGACCTCGGCGGTGAGGATGCCCTCCTCCTCGATCAGCGGACCGGCGAGCAGCTGCCCGTCGGGATCGACGATCGCCGACCAGCCGGCGTTGGCCCAGTCGTCCTCGCCGCCCCACAGGTCGCGGCCCGGCAGGTCGTCGGGGACGTCGCTGCCGCGGAGCACCGTCGACGCACCGATCACGTAGACGCGGCCCTCGCGGGCGATGTGTCGCAGGTTCGCGATCCAGTTCTCGTCGAAGTCCCACGTCGGCGCCGTCCAGATGTCGACGCCCTTCGCGTAGATCGCGGTCCGGGCCAGCGGCATCAGGTTCTCCCAACAGATCAGGCCGCCGACGCGTCCGTACGGGGTGTCGACGGGGTCGAGGTCCGACCCGTCGCCCATCCCCCACACGAGCCGTTCCGGTCCGGTGGGCATCAGCTTCCGGTGCTTCCGAGCTATTTCGCCGTCGGGGCCGAACAGGAGCTGCGCGTTGTAGATCGAGCTCCCGTCGAGCTCGTTCACGCCGACCGACACGAACGCCTTCGCGCGCCGGGCGGCCTTGCCCAGCTCCTCGGTCGCGGACGAGGGCACCTCGACCGACTGTTCGCGGAGCCTCGCGGTCAAGGCATCGAACGGCTCGTCCCACGCGGTCGCCCGCCAGACCCAGTCGGGGTAGGTGGGGACGAACGTCTCGGGGAACACGATCAGCTTGGCGCCGAGCCCGGCGGCCTCCTTCGTGAGCCGCACGACCTTCTGGACGGTCGCGTCGCGGTCCAGGAACTCGGGAGTTGCCTGCACGGCGGCGACGGTCAGCGTCTCCACGTCACACCACCGTCGCATCCGGGTCGAGGGCCGGGTCGCCCTCCGGGAGGACGTCGATCGCCCAATCCGAGCGCTTCCAGGAGGGCACGGGCGTCTCGCAATCCTCGCGAGGGACGAACACCGACGAGGCAACCTTCTCGTAGCGGTGCACGTAGCGAGGGCAGTTCGGGAAGATCTCGCGGGCGCGCACGCGCACGACGAACTGCGCCTCCGGCCACCGGGTGCGCAACTCGTCGTCGAAGTCGATCGACGCGTCGCCGTTCACGCGCAGTCGGTCGCGACCCTCGAAGTCCACGAACAGGATCCCGACGCTCGGGTTCTTCACCAGGTTGCCCATCGAGAGGTACATCCCGTTGCCGTTGTAGCTCGGGAACGCGAGCGTGCGGTCGTCGACCACGCGGACGAAGCCAGGGTCGCCGCCCTTGTAGCTGACGTTCGGGCGGCCCTGTTCGTCGGCGGTCGCCAGGAAGAACATGTCGCGGGACTCGATGTACGCCTTGTCGCGCGGGGTGAACGTCTCGTGGACCAGGACGTCCTCTATCCGATCCGCGAGACGGTGGGTGTCGAACCGATCCTGCAGTTGACGGTTCCCCTCGTGGTACATCTCTTCCATCTCGCCACCCCCTGGCTACATCAACGCGAGGTCGAACAGGTCCCCGTCGAGGTACGTCTCGGCCTCGCCCCCCCGCCGGACGTGGATGCCGTCGCGGCCCATGACCTCCCAGGTCGACCCCGTCCCCACCATCGCGGTGTTCTCGTCCAGCCCGACGAACGTGTACCCGTCGGGGACCGAGGCGAGGATGAAGTCCGACGCCCCGGGGATCCACGTGTTCACCATGTCCCAGTGCGGAGCGAAGAGCGTTTCCGGCACGAGCCCGAGGCCCGGCTTCCAGACGTCGCTCATCTCCGTCGTGTCGCTGTCGAACGTCTTGTCGCTCAGGCACGCGACGCCGGCGCTGCAGCCCGCGTATGCCATGCCCCGGTCGAGCTGCTTCAGCATCGCGTCGAGGAAGTCGCTGTCGGCGAGCGTCGCCGCGAGGTAGGCGGGGTTCCCGCCGGAGAAGTACACGGCCGACGCGCCTTCGAGCTTCTCGAGGAGCCGTGGGTCGTCCGTGTCCTCGCGGGTCCTCAGATCCAGCACCTCCGCCTGCGCCTCGAGCCTGGCGAAGTGCGCGAGCCCCAGCGATCCCCACCGTTCGAACACGTCCTTGCCCTCGGGCGCCGAGGCGGTCGGGAGGATCAAGACGCGGCCGTCGCCGTCGGCCTGCTCCAGGAGCCGGCGGTCGACGGGCTCGGACCAGGCCTGGAACTCGCCCGAGCCGAGCAGCGACCACCAGGTCATCGCAGGGCCTCGGGGCGGAGCTCGACGTCGAGCTTCCCCCCGAGCTCCGACGCCACGTCCAACAGGGCATCCATGTCCTCGGCCTCGGTGCGGTAGTTCACGATGCACGACCGCAGGCAGAACCGGCCGTCCAGGACCGCGTTCGAGCAGTACACACGGCCGTCGAGCTGGATCGCCGTCATCAACCGATGGTTGAGCTCGTCCAGGTACTCGTCTCGCCCCCGACCGTCGGGCAATCCCTCGGGGACGTACCGGAAGCACGTGATCGACAGCCCGACCGGCGTCATCAGTTCGAACTCCTCGAGCTCTTCGGCTCGCTGGCCCAGGTACCTGGCCAGCGCCGCGTCGTGCGAGATCCGCCGCCCGTACGCGGTCCGCCCGTGCGCCAGCAGCGACACCCAGACCTTCAGCGCCCAGAACCCGCGGCTGAAGTTGGGCGAGTGCCGGCCCAGGTCGACCCCCCAGTCCGTGTGCACCTCGTCCTTGACGACGTACGCGACGTAGTCGACGTCGAACGCGCGCCGCATCAGCTCGAAGTCGCGGACGACCACGCAGCCGCCCGACTGCGGCGTGTAGAGCCACTTGTGCGGGTCGAACGCGATCGAATCCGCGCGGTCGATCCCGGCGAAGAGCGGGCGCAGGTCGTCCGCCAGCATCGCGGGGCCGCCGTACGCCGCGTCGACGTGCAGCCAGAGGTCCTCGTCGCGACACAGGTCCGCGATCGCCTCGAGGGGATCCACCACGCCGGTCGAGACGGTTCCCGCGTTCGCCACGACCGCGAACGGGCGGATCCCCGCGGCTCGATCCTCCGCGATCGTCCGCCGGAGCTCGTCGACCCGGACGCGGTAGTCGGCGCCGACGGGGATCTTGCGGACGTTCGCCGCGCCGATCCCGAGCATGTCCGCGGCGCGGATCGACACGACGTGCGTCTCCGTCGACAGGTACAGGCCGAGCGCCGGCCCGGCGGCGACGCCCTCCTTCCGGACGTCCCACCCCGCCCTCGCGTCGCGCGCGACCTTCAGCCCGATGAAGTTGGCCATCGCGCCTCCCGACGTCAACGCACCGCCGGCCGAGGCGGGCAGCCCGAACACGTCCTGGGCGAACCACCGGGCGAACGCGAGCTCGATCTCGGTGGCGGCCGGCGCAAGGCGCCAGCCCCCGGGATTGGCGTTCAGCCCCGCGGCGAGGAGCTCCGCCGCGGCGCCCGGCACCGTGCCGGCGCCCGAGATGTAGGCGTAGAACCGCGGGTGCCCGAGGAAGCCGGAGTAGTCGAACGTGATCTTCCGCAGGTAGGCGAGGAGCTCCGCTTCCGGCATCGGATCGTCCGGGATCGGGATCGCGACGGCGTCCCGGACCTGCTCGAGACCCCAGGTCCGCGCGACCGGCAGGTCGCGCAGCTCCGTGAGCAGCTCCTCGTAGATGTCCGAGACGCCGTCGGTGAAGGCGCGGGCTCGGGCCGGGTCCCAGTCGAGGTCGCGGAGCGGCTCCGGTCGTTCGGCCATCACGCCCCCTTCGTCGCGGCGATCACGAACGACTCGATCCCCATGAACTCCTTGAACCCCTCGTCGCCGAAGACCCCGTACAACGCCTCGATCTGGCTCGCATGCTCCTTGATCGACGCGATCTTGCGATCCAGCAACGCGGGCTCCAGGACGAGCTCGAGGTCCAACTCCTCGTTCGCGACGATCCGTGGCGTGCCGGGCCGGAAGATGCCGAACGGCTTCAATCGCTCGACCCACGCGTCCCCCAGGCTCTTCGGGAAGACGGCATGGAAGAGTCGGGCGCCGGGTTTCGCGACCCGGTCGAAGGCCTCGCCGGCCCAGCGGGACACGTCCTTGTGCGCCGCGTGGCCGGTCATCCCCTCGGGCCCGAACGTGAGGACCGTGTCCGGATCGACCTCCTCCATGATCCGCAGGACCTGTGCCGCGCCCGCGGGATCGAGCCCGGTGTCCATGTCGAGGTCGACCGGCCCCTCGAGGAAATGATGCTCCTTCACGCCGAGCACCGCGAGGCTCCGGAGGAGCTCCTTCGTCCGCACCTCGCCCATGGACTCGGGCGGCCAACGCTCCTCGTCCATCGAGCCGCCCTCGCCGCGTGTCGCCGTGACGTCGACGACGCGCTGCCCGGCGCCGGTCACCGCCGCCATCAAGCCGGCGGTGAGATAGATGTCGTCGTCCGGGTGGGCCCAGACGCCCACGATCGTGCCGAGCTCGGAGACCTCACGCATGCGCTGGGGATGCTAGCGAGCGGGCCCCCGCCCCGGCTACGGGGGGGCGGAGCGGATCCGCTCGCGGATCCGCTCCGCCAGCCCCTGTGGCAGCTGCTCGCCGCCGCACTTGGAGCGGACCATCAGCTTCAGGTGCCGCTGGAACGCCGCGTGGTCGCTGCAGTCGGTGCACTCGGCGAGGTGGGTCTCCACCTGGATCGTGAGCTCCCGGAGGCATTCGCCGTCGACGTAGCGCTCGAGTTCGCGCAACGTCTCGCGGCACTCCATGTCGCCTCCGTCATCCATCGACGAGTCCTCGTTCCTTGGCCAGGCCGTACAACGCCTTCTCCAGGGCTTTCCTTCCCCGGTGCAGGCGAGACATCACGGTGCCGATCGGCACGTCCATGATCTCCGCGATCTCCTTGTACGAGAAGCCTTCCACATCCGCCAGCAGGACCGCCATCCGGAAGTTCTCCTGGACGGACTCCAGCGCCCGCTTCACCTCGTCGTCGGGGAGTTGCTCGAGGACGTCCTCCTCGGCGGAGCGCTCCACGCTCTTCGCCCCCAGCCGGTCGAACAGGAACCAGTCCTCCTGATCCTCCGGACCCTCGACGGTCTTCGGCTCGCGCTGCTTCTTCCGGTAGGTGTTGATGTAGGAGTTCGTGAGGATCCGGTAGAGCCAGGCCTTCAGGTTGGTCCCCTCCTGGAACGTGGCGAACCCCCGGTACGCGCGAAGGGTGGTGTCTTGCAGGAGATCCTCCGCGTCAGCGGGGTTCCGGGTCATCCGGAGCGCCGCGCCGTACATGCCGGGGAGCAGCGGGAGCACGTCTCGCTCGAATCGTTCGAGGAGATCCTCGTCCGTGGCTTCGGGGGCGCGGCTCGGCTCGACCATGGCCCGCCAGTATCCCTGCTGGGTCGGACCCCGCCCCCGCGGAAGGTCGTCGAAACGACGGGACGTGGGAAGATTGGGCCATGCCCGAGCAGGATCGGAACCCCTTCGGCCGCCGCCCGGCCCCCGGCGCGCAGCAGCCGCGACCGCGATCGGCGCTGTTCGTCGTGCTGCTGGTCGCCGGCGGGTTGCTCCTGTTCAACACGTTCCTCACGAGGGCGTCGGTCACGACCGTCTCGTTCTCGGAGTTCCGGCAGGCGGTCGAAGCCGGAGAGCTCGACAAGAACGAGCCCGTCACGATCACGAGCACGATGGTGACGGCCGTGCGGCAAGGCGACGACGGGCCGGAGACGATCAGCGCCACGATCCCGCCCGGCTACGTTCCAACCGATCTGGTCGACCAACTGTCCGACGAGGGCTACCGGGTCGACGGCCAGCAGCCGAACCCGCTGACCGGCTTCATCCTGCAGACGGTGCTGTTCATCGCCCTGTTCGGTGGCCTCTACTACTTCCTGTTCCGGCGGATCGGCGGCGGCGCGAGCTCGGCGCTGAACCTCGGCAAGAACAAGGTGAAGATCTACGACCGCAAGGAGTTGAAGACCACCTTCTCCGACGTCGCCGGCGTGGACGAGGCGAAGGAAGAGCTCCGCGAGATCGTCGACTTCCTGAAGAACCCGAAGAAGTACCAGCGGCTGGGCGGCCGGATCCCCAAGGGCGTGCTGCTCCTCGGACCGCCCGGCTGCGGCAAGACGCTGCTCGCCCGCGCCGTCGCCGGCGAGGCGAACGTGCCGTTCTTCTTCATGTCGGGCTCCGAGTTCGTCGAGATGTTCGTCGGACTCGGCGCCGCCCGCGTGCGTGAGCTCTTCCAACAGGCGAAGGAGAAGGCGCCGGCCCTCGTGTTCCTCGACGAGATCGACACGATCGGCAAGGGCCGCGCGGGGCCGATGAGCGGCAGCTTCGGCGGACACGACGAGCGCGAGCAGACGCTGAACCAGCTCCTGGTCGAGATGGACGGATTCGATGCGTCCAAGGGCGTGATCATCATGGCCGCGACGAACCGTCCGGACGTGCTGGACCCCGCCCTGATCCGTCCGGGTCGCTTCGACCGGCAGGTCGTCGTCGACCCGCCGGACCTGCGCGGCCGCGAGGAGATCCTGCGCGTGCACGCTCGCGGCGTCTCGCTCGACACCAGCGTCGACCTGAAGACGATCGCGGCCAGGACGCCGGGCTTCACCGGCGCGGACCTGGAGAACGTCGTGAACGAGGCCGCCCTCCTGGCCGCTCGGCGCGAGAAGAACTCCGTGTCCATGGAGGAGCTGGAGGAGGCGATCGATCGGGCGACGGCCGGTCTGGAGCGGAAGTCGCGCGTGGTCTCGGACAAACAGAAGGAACGCGTCGCGGTCCACGAGATGGGACACGCCCTGGTCGCGCTGAACTGCCCGGAGATCGATCCGCTCCACCGCGTGACGATCATCCCGAGAGGCGCGGCGGCGCTCGGCATCACGATGACCCGGCCGCTCGAGGACCGCTACGTCGTGACGGAGCCCCAGCTGAAGGACCAGATGGCGTTCGCGATGGGCGGACAGGCGGCCGAGGAGATCTACTTCGACGGCGTGATCTCGACGGGCGCGCAGAACGACCTCGAGAAGGCGACGGACCTCGCGCGAGCGATGGTCTCGCAGTTCGGGATGAGCGACGAGGTGGGCCCGATCTCGCTCGGTCGCGACGACCCGAACGCGTGGATGCCCGGCGCCATGCCGAAGGTCAGCGCGCACACGTCCGAGCTGATCGACAAGGAGGTCCGCCGGTTGCTCGACGAGGCGCACGTCCGGGCCGAGCAGATCCTCACGCGGAACCGCGAGCTCCTGGACCGGCTCTCCGCGCTGTTGATCGCCACCGAGGTGATCGACGGGGACGAGCTGAAGGCCTACGCGAACGGCACGAAGGAGATCCCGGACCCTGCGACCGTGCGACCGATCGCCAGGCCCGAGCCGTCGGAACCGAACCGGGTGCCGGCGGAGCCCACGGCCGTTCGATCCGTCAAGCTGCCACCTGCCCCGCCGATGCCGGCGATCGAGTAGCGGACGACTCAGTCGTCGTGCTCGTGGTCCTGCCGATGGGGACGCTCGTCCTCGGGTAGCGGGTCCACGAGCAGGTCCCACCGATCGCGGAACCGGTCGAGGAACCGATAGAAGTTCTTCTTCGACCACCTCTCGCGCTGCTCCGGCGGCGTCTCGAACCACATCCGGTGCTCGTGCTTCTCGACCGGCACGTCGACCACGATCGCGCGCCGGTCGAGGTCCTTGATCCGGAACGAGTACTCGACGTCGGCCGAGCGGTACCAGCGGAACTTCTCGTCGAACAGGCCGGCGTCGAGGAGCGTCTCCCGGCGCAGGGCCATCAGGTAGCTCTCGATCGCGTCGACGTCACCGTCCTTCGCCTCGTGGAACTCGCGGAGATCGCGGGTCACGATCCCGAACGGCCCGCACACGCCGACGGCGGGGTCGTCGAGAGCGAACTCGAGCGGACCGAACACGTCGCCGGTCGGCTCCACCGAGCCGTCGACGAGCAGGGCGGTCCGCCCGCGGGTGCGCTTCAGCCCGGCGTTGCGGGCGGCCCCCCACCCCGTCCCCTCCTCGAGCCAGACGACCTCGACACCGTCGCCCCAGGCGGAGGGGTCGCGTTCGGTCACGTCCGCGATCACGTACTGGACCGAACGGCCTGCCTCGTTGGCCCGGAACGCCAGCAGCGCCCGCTCGATGTCCTCGGGCCAGCCCTCGCAGACCCAGTGGACGGTGACGTCGACGTCGGGTCCGTCCTCCAGGACGGACCCGACGTCGTCGGCACGGCGCCGCTCGATCGGCTGCGCGGGTTCGGACTCGTGGGGCTCGAGTCGGAAGCCGTCCGGCTCGTCGATCACCGACCACCCGGCCGCCGCGATCCGCTCGCGGATCGCGTCGGCCGCCGCGAAGTCCTTCGCGGCTCGAGCCGCGGCCCGCTCCTCGGCGAGCCGGGTGACGTCCTCGGGGACGTCAGGCATCGGCGTGCCTCCGCCCGAAGTCCAGGACCGCGGCGTCGGCGGCTTCGGCCTGCTCGGAGTGGTACAGGTGTCCCGCGCCCTCCAGGAGGACGAGTTCGGCGTCCGGGATCCGCTCGGCGAGCCGCCTTCCGCTCTCGACCGGGATCAGCTGGTCCTCGGTGCCGTGCAGGACGAGGGCGGGGACGGTCAGACCGGGCAACAGGTCGTAGCTGTCGAAGTCCTCCATCGCCTCCCATTGTCTCCGCCCGCCCACGGGGTGTTTCGGCTGCGCGGCGCCGATCCGCAGATCCTCGGCGACGTGATCCGGGTGCGTGTCCGGGAACCCGGGCGCGTACAGAGCCCGCCACGGCTCAGCCTTCGGAGTCCTCGCCGTCGGTGGGATCGCGCGCCGGGGCCCCATGTCCGTGCAGGCCAGGATCAACGTTCGGACGCGCTCCGGCACCGTCGACCCCATCACCTGCGCCACCATCCCGCCGAACGACTGGCCGTAGACGTGCACGCGATCGATCCCGAGCTCGTCGAGCAGGGCGACGGTGTCGTCGACGAAGGTCTCCATCGTGCAGGGGCCGGGCGGTTCGTCGCTGTTCCCGTTCCCCCGGAAGTCGTACGCGACCACGCGCAACTCGGAGGCGAGCACCGGGATGTTGCGGCGCCAGCCGGGGATGTCCCCGCCGAGGCCTTCGAGCAGGATCAGCGGAGGCGTGCCGTCCTCGCCGTGCAGCTCGTAGTTCAGGCGGACGCCGTCGGGGCGCGTCAGGACCGGCATCGGCCGGCGAGGACTACGCGGTCGCGGCCTGCGTGGCGGCCCGGAGCCGGCCCGCCATCGACTCCAGGGTCTTCACGGCGATCGTCGGATGCTCCTGCAGGAGCCCGCGGAAGACCCACTCGGTCAGTCCGAGGAGCTTCATGTCGGAGCGAGCCGTGACCGTCGCCGTTCGTGGACCGCCGTCCAGGAGCGCGATCTCGCCGAAGAAATCGCCGCGGCGGAGGATCGCCATGCGCCTGCCGCCGATCGTCACCTCGGCGTCCCCGTCGACGATCACGAAGAGCCCGACGCCGGGGTCGCCTTCGGTCGCGATCACGGTGCCCTTCGGGTGCGAGACGTCCTTCACCACCCCGGCGATCGCGCGCAGCTCACGATTCGTGCACGCGGAGAACAGCGGAACCTGACGCAGCCATTCCGACACGACGGTGCTTGCGGCCATCGACGCTCCTCCGGTCCGACGCCGGAGCATCGTACTCCAAGCGCTACCGCACCGAGCCGGGGCCGCTGGCGGTACTGACACAACCTTTGACGTGGTGTCAGACCCTGCGAGCGAACGTCAGCAGGTGGCCGCTGACCCCGATCACGGTGGGCTCCTGCTCGAGCTGGCGGGCGGCGCGGAGGATGCTGTCGCGATAGGTCTCATCGTCCCAGCGTTCCCAGATGAGCCAACCCGGCCCTTCGATGCCGAACGTGGCCTCCAAGGTGAGCCCGGCGTCGATGACCTCGCCGGCGATCTCGTCTGGATGGTGGAAATAAGCCGTCGTGAAGTACTCAGGATCGCCGGTGAGGTTGATGTGCTTCCCGGTGGCCAGTTCTTCGTCTGAGGGTCGGTGCCTCGGGTCGCTCAGCCGTCCTGATCGCATCATGTCGAGCAGTCCGGCGAAGCGCGAGATCGTCGCGACGACCACGAGCCCGGCGCGGGTGACGACGCGCCCCGCCTCCCGGAGCGCAGTGAGGCGAGCAGCGCGCTCAGGAAGGTGATAAAGCGGCCCCATCAGCAGCACGACGTCAGCGGTCTCGTCGGGATGTTGCAGCTCCCGAGCATCTCCCAACGCCGCCGAGAAGGAGGGGCCATCGGCGGCCCGCCGCGTCGCCTGCTCAACGTGGAGCGGGACTGGATCGATCAGGTGGACGTCGTATCCCAGATCGGCGAGCCATGAGGCGTACCAGCCCGGCCCGCCACCTACGTCGAGCACCCGTGCTGGCGGGCCCGGAAGGAACCTCGCGAGGAGCTCCTTCGTCCTCGCGAACTCGATCCGAGAAGATCCCCCAGCGACCAACCGCTCGGTCTCAACGCCGAGGCTGTAGTGGGCGACGACGTGAGGGTCCATCGAGCGGCAAGGTTACGCTTCCTCCCTCGGTCGCTTCACGCGGTGTTGGCGGTGTACGCCGTCTATGCCGTGTATGAGTCTCCCGCAGACTGGCGTCCTGGAACGTTTGAACCGCACGTGGTGAGAAGCTGGGAACGAGCGTAACCCCAAACCCTTTCGGGCTCAGGGGCCTCGCGCCGTTCGCCCTGCTCGCGGGCCGTCGCGGCTTCGTCGCGGGGGCAGGATCTGAACCCGCGACCTCTGGGTTATGAGCCCATACCCGCCCGTGGCACATCGTCGCGTCAGATGACGCGCAGTGCCGCTGACCTGCGGAAACTATGCCGGTCCAGAGGCGTTGTGGAGCCTGGTGGAACGGGCTGCTGCTGCCCACGGGGAAACGATTGGGGAAACCGGCTTCATCCTGTATCGGTCGAGGTCTCCTGAACTTGCGGGCCGAGCGGGTTCGCCTCGCTGACGTATTTCCAGTCCGGCAGCTTCGCGCCCGCCCCGATGTGCATCGAATGCATCCGGTCCATCAATCTCATCAAGCGCTGGAGTCTCCGGTACAGCCACGGGTGAAGTTCCGGTCGCGGCTTGCTGAGATCCTGCTCCCCTAACGTCTCCCAGTCGCCAAGGAACAGACGATCCTCGCCGTCTCCCAGACCTGCATGGATCAGGTCAGCTGTTTGCTGACTCCACGTCTGGAGCTCCTCCTTGGACCCCCTATGGTTCGCCAGATACTCACCATCGTTGAGTGAGTGTCCCAAGAGCCGCTGGAAGTCGGCGTGCTTCTTCGTTGCAATTCATGGCGAGCACGAACGTCCCGATAGTCCAAACCGCGCCGATTGCTCCGACGACCAGCCCTACTTGAACCCATCCGTTCCGCACGGGTGAGCCGCCTCTCGCGAGGGTCACCTCCGTCAAGCCGACGGCTCCGATGGCCACGCCAACGGCCAGGACGGTGCCTCCGAGCGTCAATGAGGATCCGGCGTTGGCGGAAATCCGACTTGTCAGAGTGCGCACGGGTGGTTATCGCTCCCCAAGCTCCCACCGAAGGCCTCGACGAGACGGAGCCTCGCGATCTCGCCAATGTCGTCGCGTCTTCGAGGTCCATCAGCAGCTCGGCGAGCCGCTGGGCGTCGTCGCGCGAATACAGCCGGCCGATCAGGGCTGCAAGGTCGGCGTCCGACCGCTCGAGCACGTCCAGCGGCTCGCGGGCTCCCAGTTCACCGAGGGCCCCGACGACGCGGGCTCCGACCGCGTTAGTCCCCACGCCCGCTACCCAGAGAGGTAGTCAACTGGGATCTGCTCGCCCTTCCCTATGGGCTCGTCGTCGTCTTGCCTTCGATCTGGGATACGTCCGTCGCCGCTCCGTCCACAAGGGCATCTACTGGCACCATGATTTCCATGACCCCCCCATCCTTGATCATTGGATCCATCGCTTGACCGGGTTGAACGTCCCGCGTCGGGACGAGCACGTGGTCCATGCCAGGAGTTACCCAGTCCTCAGGGCAGTCGTCCTCTACCTGGTTGTGACGGCAGTCGCCGAGGATGACGACTACAACGGAGGTTGCGAGAACAACGGCGAGCACCCCACCGATGACGGCGATGCGCTTCCACATGCCGGAATTATCGACGGGGGGAGACGACGGCTCAAGGCGCCGCCACGAGCGTTTGCGACCAGCCGAACGTCTTGCAGATTCGGTCCCACGCTTCCTTGCTCGGCGCCCGCGTGCCGGCCTCGAGCCCGCGGTAAGTGCTGACGGTCACGCCGACCCGACCTCTGGCCTTTCGACCTAGATTCCGACGTCCGCCCATCGGGGTATCGGATTGGCATGAAGCGTGAACGAGATGACGAGCTGGATCGGCTCGCCGCGGAGGCAGGAGAAAGCCTCATGCTCGTCGGGATGATGGCGCTCCTCCTCGTCTTGGCGGTGGTGCTCGGCTTCGCTCTGTGAAGACGGGGCGGCGGGAACGTCGCTGACATCGTCACCGGCGGACCCGGCGAGCAGTGACCGTCCGCGGCGCGATGGCCGCTTAGCTCTGGAACCTGGCCGAGACCGGCGCCGCCGACCTCCCGCCGGAGGCGTCGACAAGCCGCATCCTCGCGATATCCCCCCATCGTCCTCGAGGCCGATCAGCACCTCGGCGAGCCACTGGGCATCGTCCCTCGCGCCCAATCACGGCGCGGTCAGCGTCGGCCGCTCGAGAATCTCAAGTCCGGACCTCCCGGGGTGCTGAACGGCTTCGTCGTCCCTGACACCGAACCTCCGTACCCGCCCGCGTGCGCTTCGCTCGATCACGCGTCGCAGCGCGGACGAGCGCGGGGTCGTGCCCTGAAGGGATTGCTCCACAACGCCATTGGGTAGGCGGACATCATGGGACGGGGGTCTGGGGAGCCGCGAACTCGTTCCCGGACGGTCCCGGCTGGCCCGACGTGCTCGTCGCAGGCTCGCTGGTTCCTCTGGGCGGCGGTCCAGGACGTGCCGGACCTCGACGTGGATCTGGTTGAGGCGGCCTTGCTCACGACGGAGGTCGCTTCAAACGCCTCCCGACACGGGAAGGAGCCGATCGACCTCAGCGTGGCACTCGAGGATCCCGGACTCCGCGTCTCCGTCCACGACACGGGACCGGGGTTCGACCCCGACGATGACGCCGTTCGAGGCGCCGGCTACGGGGTCCGCCTGATGGAGGCACTAGCGGCCGAGTGGGGCGTCGAGCGGAGGGATGATGGGACAGAAGTCTGGTTCAGGATGTAGACGGGACGCCTCTACAGGAACCGGATGCTCAAAGTGAGAAGCCGCCGGAACCCGAAGGCTCCAGCGGCTTCTCGAGCCGGAACCTAGCGCGGCCCGGCACGGCGTGTCAAACCAGGTCGACCGCGAACGTCTGAGGCCAGCCGAACGTCTTGCAGATCGCGTCCCACGCCTCCCACCAGGGCGTTCGGCTGCCGGCCTCGATCTCGCGGTACTCGCTGACTCACACCGAGGCGGCGTGCCGCCTGGTCGATCGACCACCCAGCCCCGCGCCGATCTTCCTCGAGCATCGCCGGCAGCTTCGCCACGGAGGCAGCGTACGAAACGAGATTTCGCGTAGTGGGACCCACGAGCGCTCCATCAGATGCAGGACCGACTCTTCCCCCTCGAACAGCCGTTCCTTCACCCGTTCGATCGCGGATAGAGCTCCTTGTGCGTACACGCTAGGAGCCCGGGCGATGGCGGCCTTACTGTCTCGTCGCTACCCAGAGCCAAGTCTCGTACGGAACGCGCATTCGTCCGTTCGGAAATGACTTCGTGATCGTCTCTCGAATCGCCGCAAGTAGCGCTATTCGAGCCGACTCCGGCAACGAAGCAATGTAGCTCTTGCTCCTGTCGTCGGTAAGCCATTGCTGTACCGAGGTTTCCCGAACCCATCGGAACGTCCATCGTTCATCCACGTCGACCAGGCTAGAACCCCGCACAGATCGGCGCCCCAATCAGTGTCGCGCTCCTCTCGTCGCGCGACTGTCGCCGCTTCGATGGCTTCCCAGTAGGACATGAACCATGGCTCGCCGTCTGCTCGAGCATGCGACCACCAGCCGGCCCAACGACCTCCGGGACGAAGCACGCGGGCCGCTTCGATTGCTCGCCGCTCCTCATCGAGCCAATGCCAAGACTGCGCGAAACACATCAGGTCGGCGCATTCATCGCGAAAGGGCATGGCTGCGCCATCGGCAACTACGCCTGGTACACCCGGCATCTTCCGCATCGCCCGCACGAGCATGGTCATGCCGATGTCGAACGGCACGACGCGAGCCCCTCGCGCGAGGAGGCTGACTGTCGCGATCCCGGTCCCGGCTCCACCTTCCAGGACAGTCATCCCGGCCAACGGTTCGAGCTCCTCGTACAGGGCGTCCGGATACCCCGGGCGTCCAGAGTCGTATTCGTCGACGACCGTGCCGAACGGCTCCATCCTGCATCGCGACGATACTGCACGGGCACTACTCTGCAGCCCTTGAATCCGCGGACAACGCACCTGATGCGTAGATGGGTCCCAGGTCGATCGGAGCAGCCGCAGCCCCGACGCATCCCCCCTGACGCTTGGCTGGGGAGGTCGCGTCTCGAGCCGAAACTCGCTATTGAAATGGTATGCCTCGCAACTCTAGGGTCGCACACGGGGAGGAAGAGAGGGGTAGAGAAAGATGAGGTATGCGGCGGGTCACACCAGGGCTGTCCTTTGCGTACTTGCGTTGACCGCTGGCTCGATGCTGGCTTCTACCGGGGCAGCTTGGGCGCAACCACCGATCACGGGTACGGAGGTCTTCACGTTCTCTGAAAGCTTCTCCGAGCCGTTCTTTTGCGGAGGCGAGCTATACGCCGTCACCGCCAGCGGCCATGGTGTCGTGCACTTCACCTTCTTCGAGGAGACAGGGGCGTTGCACTTCATCGAGGTCGTGCACGGCAAGGCTGTAAATGTTCCCCTCGACGGGACCGGTCCTACCTACACGGCGAACTTCTGGAATAGCGATTTGGAGAGCATCAGGGCGGTTAGGCACGGCGATGTGCTGGTCGAAACCGACACGGACTTCTTTAGAGTCGTAGCCCACGGATCTGATGGGTCGAGGGCCTTCGTCACGTTCCATGCGCACTTCACAGTGAACGCCAACGGTGAGACGACTGTTCAACTCGAAACGGACAAACTCGTCTGCACCTGATTCGAGGGCGGAGCGAACGCCTCAGGCGAGCCGCTTTAGACGCGTGGCAGGAAAAGGCGTGCCTGAGCCACCGAAATCGGCCCGAAGGCGCGCCGCGGACGGCTGCACCCTCGCCCATCGCCGCGACCGTACAGCCTGACCATGTTCTGAATGTCGCTCAAGCCGACTAGACGCCGAGGTCCCGGATCGCCCGGAGCAGCCGCAGCCGCAGCCGCAGCCGCAGCCGAACGACCTTGTCGGTCTCTAGGCTGGCGCGAGACGAAGGAATCCGGCGTTGAACTCCGGTTCGACGATCAGCGGCACGCCGAACTTCGCCGCCGTCGCACGCATGCCTTCCATCGCCTGCTGGCTCGGCTTCCCGTAGAACTCCCCGGGGCTCGATGAACTCGTACGCCGCGGCGGCCCGATCGTGGGCACCCTCGAAGTGCTGGTCCAACGCGTCGCGTCGGGCAAGGCGTGCAGGAACGAGATCCGTCCACCCTGCTCGTCCAGGTAGGAGAGGAACAGGACCACGCCGAGATTGCGCTCGGGGCCGGCGTCCGCTTGGACGTCGTGAGCCGCAACCTCGGCCACGCGTCCAGCGCGTTCACCGCCGACCATTACGCCCACGACTCCGACGCCGCCGCGACCGAGGCGGCCGAGATCGTGGGCCGAGCGATCGAGGGACGCACGCCGTAGCTCGTGGGGAAATTTCGGGGAAACGAGAAAGGGCCGGCATCACCGGCCCCTTCTGTTTGCGCTGGTCAGTCCCGTCGCGGGGGCAGGATTTGAACCTGCGACCTCTGGGTTATGAGCCCAGCGAGCTACCGGACTGCTCCACCCCGCAAACCCAGGATATCGAGGCCTGGCGAGGATGACAGATGTCCGACGGGCGAGCGGATCACGCTCGCTCGTAGACGTACCAGGCGAACCCGCCGCCCGACGGGACCGTCCGGACGAGGACGGCGCCCGCGGGCGCGTCCTGTTTCCGGGCTCGTCGCAGCGCGAGGAACGGCCGGACCCCGTCGCGCGCCAGTCGCTCCGCTCGCTCCTCCCAGGAGGTGAGCACCTCCCCGAGGTCGGATCCGCGGCAGCGGGCCACGTACGCGACGATCGGGAAGCTCGACTCGCTGGAGACGAAGCACGGCTGCCGCGCGGCCAGCGCGCGGACCTGCCTGCCCACCCGGACGGCGGACGCCCTCTGCGCGGTCACGTCCTCCTCGATCCTCGTGGCGACGACGACCTGCTGGATCAACCACACCCCGACGAGGGCCGACGCGATCACCGCCCACGCCGCGCGCCACGGGCGGCCCCGCGCCCGGGCGCCGGACGCGATGACGATCGACGCGAGCCCGAGCCCGGCGGGGATCGCGATCAGCGCGAACGCGGGGAGCAGGAACCGCGGGGCCTGCGCATCGGTGAAGACCACGTACTCGGCGCCCAGCGCCGCACCGGCCGCGACGGGAACGAGGAGCGATCGCACGAACCCACGTCGATGCGCTTCTCGAAGCCCCATCACGACCAGCACCACGAGGCCGAGGAGCCACAGCGGTCCCGAGACCGGCACCTGCGGGTGCGCGACCGGACCGATCGACGGCCCGTCACTGAGCGCGAGGTACTGCTCCACGTTCTCGACCAGGGACCAGCGACCCGTGTGCCCGAGCCGGGCGGCGGCGGCGAACGCGTCGCCGAGGGATCCGAACCGCGCGGTCATCTCGACGAGCCACGGCGCCCACCCGGCCGCCAGCCCCAGGACGAGGAAACCGACCCATGACCACGTCGCGCGACGGAGCCCGACCGGGAGGAGGACGAGCGTCGCGGCGAGGACGGTGGCGTCCAGGGGCCGGATCATCGCCGCGACCGCGACGAGCCCGCCGGCGACCAGCTCGTCGGAGCGACGTTCCCGGAGGCCGAGCCGGCGGGCGAGGATCGCGGTCGCGGCGACCGCGAGCAACGCGAGCCAGAGGTTCGGCATCAGCTCCGAGCCGTAGAACAGCGTGGGCCAGGCGCCCGCGAACAGCACCGCCGCCGCGACGGCGCCCGCGCCGATCACCGGCGACCACAGCCGGAACGCGCCGACGAGCGCGGCCGCCGACGCGACCGCGAGGAACAGGCGGAGGATCGTCAGCGAACCGCCGAGCTGGAGCACCGGCAGCGCGAAGAGGGTGATCCCGCGGGCCCTCGAGGCCACGAACGGCAGCGGTTCGGTGTCGGGCGAGACCTGCGACAGGTAGATCGCCTCGTCCCAGCTGGGCGGCCGCTCCAGCGAGAACGCCGCGAGCTGGATCGCGAGGAAGACGAGTCCGACGAGCGCCAAGGGCCGCCGGGCCGTCGCGATCTCGGCGTCCCGAGGCAGCTCCATCGTCCGCCATCCTGCCGTACGAGCCGGCCGGACGGCCGGAGCGTCAGACGGCCTGCCAGCCCTCCACGACCCCGTGATCCTTCGGCTGCGGGCCGGCCTGCGCGGCGCCGCCCGGCGAGCCGAGACCGGTCGTCTCGAACCACTCGGCGTTGACCTTCGTGAACTGTTTCCACTCCGCCGGCAGGTCGTCCTCCGGGAAGATCGCGGTCACCGGACAGACGGGGACGCAGGCGTCACAGTCGACGCATTCGTCCGGCTGGATGTAGAGCATCCTCGGGCCCTCGTAGATGCAGTCGACCGGACACTCGTCCACGCAGGCCTTGTCCTTCACGTCGATGCAGGGTTCGGCGATCACGTACGCCATGTCATCACTCCTCCGCATCCAGCTTTACCCGATGCGCGTCCGAAGGCAAACGTCCGAGCGGTAGCATCGCCGAGATGGCGAACATCCGCACCGTCGCATCCCTCCTGGACGGTCGACCGGTTGACGCCGGCCCGGGCGGGACGATCTCGATCTCGAACCCCGCCCACCTCGACGAGGCTGTCGCGGAGGCGCGGCTCGGCGACGTCGGGACGTTCGCGGAGGCATGCCGGCGCGCGAAGGCCGCCCACCCGGCCTGGTCGGCGGTCCCCGCCCCCATCCGTGGCCGCGCGATCCAGAACCTCGGCCGGCTCGTCGAGGCGAACTTCGAGGCGCTCGCCCAGCTCCTGACGCGTGAGATCGGGAAGCCGATCCGGGAATCGCGCGGGGAGGTGCAGGAGGTCGTCGACACCTGCAACTTCTTCCTCGGGGAGGGCCGACGCCTGTACGGGCACACCGTCCCGTCCGAGATGCCGGACAAACAGTTGTTCACGTTCAGGCAACCCGTGGGCACCGCCGCGATCGTGACCGCCGGCAACTTCCCGGTCGCGGTCCCCTCCTGGTACCTCGTGCCGGCGCTCCTGTGCGGCAACACGGTCGTGTGGAAGCCGGCCGAGTACGCGCCGGCGACGGCGGAGGCGTTCGCCCAGCTGATCCTCCACGCCGGCGTCGTCACGGGCGCCTTCCAGCTGGTCCTGGCGGACGGCCCGCAGACGTTCGCCGGGATCGAACGCGTGCTGGACGAGGGGACGCTGGACAAGGTCGGGTTCACCGGGTCGTCGGAGGTCGGGCGTCGGATCGGCGAGCTCTGCGGCCGCCACCTCCAGTCGCCCTGTCTCGAGCTGGGCGGCAAGAACCCGCTCGTCGTGATGCCCGACGCCGACCTCGACCTCGCGGTCGAGGGCGCGTTGTTCAGCGGGTTCGGGACGGCCGGCCAGCGGTGCACCTCGCTCGGCACGGCGATCGTCCACCGCGACGTCCACGACGACTTCCTCGATCGCTTCTCCAAGGCCGTCACCGACGCCCCGATCGGCGATCCGACCGAGGACGTCCTGTACGGGCCGATGATCTCGGCCCGGTTCGCCGATCGGTTCGAGGACTGGCTCGAGCTGATCCGACCGCACCACACCCTGTCGGGATCGGCGGCGACCGGCCGGATCACCGCCCGGAACCCGCGGAACGGGTTCGTCGGCGATCCGGCCGCTGGGCTCTACTACCACCCCACGATCGTCGACGGCGTGACGCTCGACGACGACCTGTTCCGGACCGAGACGTTCGGGCCGATCGTGGGCGTCGCGACGTTCGACACGTTCGACGAAGCGATGGAGTTGGCCAACGGCCACGGCTACGGCCTGTCCAGCAGCATCTACACGAACGACCCGCTCTACGTGTTCCGTTTCCGCGACCGGATCTCGGCCGGGATGGTGAGCGTGAACAACTCGACGTCGGGGGCCGAGGCGCACCTGCCGTTCGGCGGGAACGGTCGTTCGGGCAACGGGAGCCGGCAGTCCGGTCTCTGGGTGCTCGACCAGTTCACGAGGTGGCAGGCGATGAACTGGGACTACTCGGGCCACCTCCAGAAGGCGCAGATGGACACCGTCGACGTCGAGGCCGACCCGTCGTTCCGGATCGACGACACGCTCCTCGATTGACAGGGGTTGCGCCCCGGCAGTACAACGCTGGTCCGTCATCCGACAGAGGGGGCCTCGTGAGCCGACGTGGTTCGGTGCTCGCAATGCTGCTCGTTCCCTCCGCCCTGCTGTTCGCTTCGTGCGGGGGTGGACCCGGATTCACCACGGTCGAGATCGGGTCGGGCGATCCGATCGTGATCGGGGTCAGCACGATGCTCGATGGCGATCTCGCGCCGACCGGAGAGGCCCTGCTGGATGCCGCGACGCTCGCGGGCGAGGACGTGTCGATCGCGGGCCACGAGGTCGAGTTCGTCGGCGTGAACGACGGCTGCACCGAGGAGGGGGGCGCGGAGGCGGCGCGCGAGCTCGTCGAACGGGAGGGCCTGGTCGCCGTGGTCGGCGGCTCGTGCTCCGACGCGGTGATCGGGGGCCAGCCCGTCTACGAGGAAGCGGGCATCACCCACATCTCGCAGCTCTCGACCAACGTCGCCACGACCGATCCGGAGGATCGGGAGCCCTTCCTGACGTTCCTCCGCACGGCCTTCAACGACGCGATCCAGGGCGTCGAGCAGGCGGCGTTCGCCGAGGGAACCTTGGGCGCGGAGTCCGCCCTCGTGGTGCACGAAGGCTTCCGGTACGGGGGCGCCGGCGTCGTCTTCCGAGACTCGTTCACGGGCGAGATCGTGGACGACATCGGGTTCGAGGACGAAGCGGACCTCCCGGACATCGCCTCCCGGGTCGCCCAGGCGAACCCCGACGTCGTGTACTTCTCCGGCTTCTATCCGACGGGCATCCCGTTCATCCAGGAGCTCCGCGGGGCCGGATACACGGGACCCGTGATCGGCAGCGACAGCATGTACGACCGGGCGATGATCGACGGTCTCGGCGCGCTGGCGGAGCAGGAGCTGTACGTCACCTTGCCCTCCGTGCCGCTCGAGGGCCCGGCCTGGGAGGACTTCAGCGCGCGGTACGAACAGGCGTACTCGGCCGATCCGACCGACACGCCGTTCGCCGCCGAGTCCTTCGACGCGGCGACGGCGATCATCCTGGGCCTCCGGGCCGAGGGCGTCGTGGCCGAGACCGACGGAGGCATCGAGGTCGACCTCGAGGCGCTGAACGAGGCGATCCGGTCCGTGTCCTTCGACGGGGCATCCGGACCGATCAGGTTCACCGAGGACGGCGACCGCGATCCCGAGGGCCTCACCCCCGTGACCGTGTTCGTGGTCCGCGACGGCGCGTTCGAGCCCCTCTCGTGATCCGCCCCGCCGCCCGACCTACGGCGACGGAGACGGCACCGGCGCGTCGCCTTGGCCGCCGAGCAGCTCGTTCGCCTGCTCGACCAGCGCCTGAGCCTCCTCGAGCTCCGACTGGTACGCGGCGAGATCGCCGCCCCGCAGCGCCTCCTGCGCGGCCGCGAAGTGCTCCGTGGCCTGCGTGAGCAGCCGGGCCACCTGCTCATCGACGGTCCCCTCACCTCCATCCGGCGGAGGCTGCCCGTCCCCATCGGTCGTCGCGCCCGTCGCGTCCTCGAGCGCGTCCGCGAGGGAGGTCCCGACCGAGACGACGGAACCGTTGACGACCGTCACGAGCTTCAGTTCCGGCACCGCCGCTTCCTGCGCGGCCCGGGTGTACATCGGCAGCACGTAGAGGATCGAGTCCTCGATCGGGATCGTGAGCAGATCCCCGAACAGGATCTGCGAGCCTTGCTGCCCGAGCAAGGTCCGGGCGGAGGAGAATTCCTGGTCGGAGTTGATCCTGGAGAACGCGAGCCCCGGACCGTCGACGTCGCGTCCCGCCGGGAAGGTGAACGCGACGAGCTCCCCGTACCCGTCCGGGTCCGAGTTCGCCGCCAGCCAGGCCACCATGTTCAGCCGTTCCTCCGGCTGGAACGGGACCACGAGGTGGAACCGCTCCTCGGTTTCGTCGGGCAGCCGCATCAGCAGGTAGTGCGGCAGGAGCCGCCGTCCGCCGCTTGTTGGGATCGGCGAGCCGTCCGGCCCGATCGCGTTCGCGACCGTCGGATCCGCCGGGATCTCCCAGAAATCCTGCTTCCGGTAGAACGCGTCCGCGTCCTCCACGTGATAGTTCGCGAAGTGGAACGCCTGTGCCTGGAAGAGGTTCTCCGGGTAGCGGAAGTGCTCGCGGAGCTCATCGGGCGCCTCCTCGATCGGCGAGAACACGCCCGGGAACGCCCGCGACCAGGCCTGCATGATCGGTTCGTCCAGATCCGCGTAGTAGGTGAGGGTGCCGTCGTACGCGTTGACGACAGCCTTCACCGAGTTCCGCATGTAGTTCACCGACAGGGGATCCTGGAGGTTCGCCGTGGCCTCGGCGAGATCCAGCGACTGCGAATAGGGATAGCCGTCTGACGTCGTGTACGCGTCCCAGATCCAGACGTACCCCTCGGACGTGACCGCGAGGTAGGGATCGTCGTCGAACGTGAGGAACGGGAGCGGCTCGGCGACACGCGTCTCGAGCCGACGCCGCATCAGGATCCGGCTGTCGGCGTCGATCTGCGCGGAGATCAACAGGTTGATGTCGCGGAAGCGCCAGGCGAACACCGCCTGCCGGAGCCAACCACCGAGCTCGATCCCGCCCGACCCGGTGTAGGTGAACGGCACCTCCGTCTCCCCGGAGAAGTCCAGCTCCGCCGTCTCCGAGTTCACGACGACGAACGGGACGTCCTCGCGCTCCCCGTAGTAGATCCGGGGTTGTTCGGTCTCCGGCTCGCCCGCCGGCGGGATGTCCTCGAGCGTGAGCACGGGCGCCCCGTCGGGCGTGATCGAGTTCACCTGTGCGGCCGCGGCCCCGAACCCGTGCGTGTACACGAGGTGCTGGTTCTGCCAGGTGCGGCCGCTGCCCGTGATCCCCTGTTGGGTGACCTCGCGACCGGAGATCATCAAGATGCGCCGCTCGCCGTCGATCTCGTAGCGGTCCACGTCGACGTCGGTGAAGTCGAAGTACTGACGGATCCGCTGCACGGACTCGAAGACCTCCTGCAGCACCACGGGACGCCAGAGTCGGATGTTCGAGATCGTCGTCTCGTTCGCCTCGACCGCATCCGCCGTGACGCGAGGAACGAACGGACGCTCTTCGACCTGGATCTCGTCCAGGGCGAACGCGCGTTGGGTCCCCGCGATGTTCCGCTCGATGAACCTCACCTCGTACTGCTGTTCGTTGGGCGAAACGCGGAACTGTTGGATGAACGCCGGATAGGCGGTGCCCAGGAGGATCGAGACCAGCAGGAGGAGGCCCACGGCGATGATCGGGAGGCTCCAGACGCGGTAGCGCGCGTTGACGAAGAACAGGATCGCGCAGATCACGGCGACGATCGCCAGGAAGGTGAGCGCCGGGAGCTGCGCGTTCACGTCCGTGTACGAGGCGCCCTGGACGACGCCTCGCTGCGAGGTGAGGAGGTCGAAGCGGCCCAGGTAGTACCCCCACGCCTTGGCTAGGAGCACGAACCCGAGCAGGACGGAGAGGTGGGCGCGGACCTGCGGGTCCACCTTCTCGCGGAGCCCGACCGCCTGCGGCCGGATCCCGCCCTGCACGAAGTGACCGACCGAGACGATCACCGTCACGCCGACCAGCGCGGCGAAGAGCCAACCCTGCAGGTACTTCAGCCACGGCAGCGAGAACACGTAGAAGGCCGGATCACGGCGGAAGACGAGTTCGGGATCGCCGAACGTGATGCCGTCGGACGACCGCCAGAGCAGGAACTCCTGCCAGTGCCCGGCGGCCGCCAGGCCGACGAAGACCGAAAGTACCGCGGCCCCGAGCGGCACCGCCCACCGCAGGTAAGGCTCGGCGTTCTCGCGGAAGCGTTCGACGATCTCCTGTTCGGGGGTCAGCGCGACCACGCGCGGCGCCAGGCGGCGCGTCACGTAGAGGTTGGTCATCAGCAGGACGAAGAACGTGACGAAGAAGGCGGCCGCGAGCCCTGCCTGGGCCCAGATCCGGGTCCAGAAGACCTCGGACAGCGCGACCTCGCGGTACCAGAGCACGTCCACGTAGAAGTTCGAGAGGAACGTGAGCAGCAGGAACGTGGCGACGAGGACGCTGATGACGACGATCGGCCATCGGCGACGCGCGTACGGGATGCGGACCGTCGTCGACGCCATCGCGTGAGCCTAGCTCAGCCCGCGGGTCGTGATGCCCGGAGGGCCTCGATCGCCTCGTCGAAGGTCGAGACCGCGACCAGCTCCACGTCCCCGGTCGCGACGTCGCGGAGCTCCGCCATGTTCTCCTCCGGCACGAGCAGGATGTCCGCCCCGGCGTCACGCGCCCCGACGACCTTGTCTCGGATCCCGTCGATCGGTCCGACGCCGCCTTCGAGGTCGATCGTGCCGGTCCCGGCGATCGTGCGGCCGGCCGCGAGATCGCCCGGTGTCAGCAGGTCGTAGAGGCCGACCGCCCACATCAGGCCGGCCGACGGCCCGCCCACGTCCCCGCTCTCGATCTCGACGTCGAACGGGAAGGCCGCGACCAACAGGATCCCGACCAGCGGCTCCTCGCTGCCGGGACACGCCCCACGGGCGAGCCGCACGTCGTGGGTCTCACCGTCCGCGCGGACGCGGAACTCGATCTCCTCGTCGTCCGGGACGCCGTCGAGCAGCCGGACCGCCTCGCGTCGCGAATCGACGCGCTCCCCCTGGATCCGCTCGATCACGTCGCCCGAGAACAGGCGGCCGTCGGCGGGGCAGCCGGGGCCCACGGCCTCGATCAGCACGCCCGATCCGTGCTCGCGCGGGTAGTCGGTCAGCTCCCTGAGGACCACGGTGACCGCGTCGATCTTGCTCTGGTCCATCTGGGAGATCGCGCGCTCCTCCTCCTCGGCCGGGGAGAGGCCCGGCGGATAGACGACGTCCTCCCCCACCACGGACCGGTCGGGGTCCACCCACGTCGCCAGGGCGCCCAGGGCGGTGAGTCGGTCGAACCGGATCGTGGTCATCACGAGGTGCCCCGACGAGCCGTACGTCGGGGCGCCGTCGACCCGGATCAGCGGCGTCACCTCGCTGGCCGGGCCGGGCCCGAACGAGAACAGCGGCAGCCGGACCCAGCCCGCCGCGAAGACCGCGAGGAAGACCACGATCAGCAGCGGATAGCCGGCGGCCCGGAGCGCGCGTCGCATCGATCGATGGTAGCGGTGGGGGTCGCGAACGAAGCTCGTCGCCAACGCGAGGGTCCGCCGGGTACGCTCGTCGTGGAGGCTCGCGTGGGATACCTGCTGATCGTGGCGATCTCGGTGGGCGTCGGCGTGCTCGTCTACCGCTCCACCGAGGAGCTGCCGACCGCCGAGGAGGCGTGGGGGGCG
>DASUPO010000048.1:0-22897 GCA_036281075.1 Actinomycetota bacterium
CCTTCCCCGTACCGCTCGCGAAGGATCCGCAGGCGCTCTCGTCCGCCAGCGCTAAGTCGCGTTTTGTAGCCGGGTCTCGGTTCAACGAGTTGCTGGTAGAACCCGGCCATCCCTCGACGGTTGTATCCGTGTTTCTCGCCGATCTGCAGGAAACGCATCCGGGACACTTCGCCGCCCTGCCTATCGAGGTCGTCCAGCACGGCGAGCATCATCCTCGCCCAGCGTTCACCGGGCTTCCGCTGGTGACCGAGGTCGGCGCGCGCTCCTCTGGCCTCGTCCGCGGCTGCCCGCAGTAATCGTTCGACGCGCTCGAGCCTCCGTTCGACTTCGAGCAGTCGGATCTCTTGCGCGTCGCCGTCGTCGTTCATGTACGCCCTCTGGCCTCGAGGCCCGGGTGGGGTCTCGGTTCCCCCGCCACGGCGCCCCGGGATCCAATGCCTGGAAACCGCAAGGTCCGGAGACCAGACGGTTTCGAAGTCTAGGCTCTCCGGTCGAACCGCCGCAAACCGTCGGCGCCAGTCGAACGGTGAGCTGGCGACCTCGGTGGGACGCGTGACGGGTCGCGACCGGATCCCATGAGGTCCGTAACAAGCATCTGCCCGACATGACATCCGTGGCAAGGCCGAGCTGGGATGGCCGTCGTTCGTGGAGATCTCGACGGCAACGGCGAGGGATCTGTCGGCGTGCTCGGGTGCGTGGATCAGAGCTCGGTCTTCGCGTCCGACTCCACACGCGGTGTCGTCGAGGTTTCGCCGTCGTCATCGAAGCGTCCCCGATCGGGCGACGGCGCGACGGGCGTCACGGGCGGGAACGCCGGATAGGGAAGTCTTCGGGCGGCGCCGGCCCGGAGCGTGAACGATTCACCGTGGTGCGAGAGTTGAACCGGTGCGCCGTCGGCGACCTCGTATTCGGCATGGTCGGGGACGAGTTCGACGCGGAGACGCTGGCCTCGGAACATCAACCGGAAGCACAGCCGCGTGAGCGAAGGCGGCAGACGGGGCGCGAAGGCGAGCGTCTCGCCGTGATCGCGCAAGCCCCCGAATCCGGCGACGGCAACCAGCCAGGCACCCGCGAGTGACGCGAGGTGGATGCCCTGGGTGGTGTTGGCGGCACGATCTCGCAGATCGATGAGCGCCGTCTCGCGGAAGTAGTCGTACGCGAGGCCCAGATGGCCGACCTCCGCTGCGACGATCGCCTGGATGCTCGCCGACAGCGACGAGTCTCGCACCGTGATCGGCTCGTAGTAGTCGAAGTCACGCCGCTTCTGTTCCGGGGTGAAGCGGTCGCCGCAGACGTACAGCGCGAAGACGAGGTCGGCTTGCTTCACGACCTGGCTCGAGTAGAGGAGGTAGTAGGGATAGTGGAGCAACAGCGGACGGTCCTCGGGGTTGGTGGCTGCCAAGTCCCATGGACGGTAGCGGGTGAAGCCCTCGGACTGAGCGGTCACGCCGAGCTCAGCGTCGAACGGCACGACCATGCCACTCGCTGCCCTCGACCAAGAGACGCGTTCGTCGTCGTCGACACCGAGCTCGGCCGCGCGTTCCGGATGTCGGGCAGCTGCTTCGGCCGCCGCTCGGAGATTGCGCGCAGCCATGAGATTGGTGAACACGTTGTTGTCGACCAACGCGGTGTACTCGTCGGGACCGGTCACGCCGTCGATCCGGAAACCGCCCTCGGCGTCGTGGTGCCCGAGCGATCTCCAGAGGCGTGCGGTTTCGACCAGCAGGTCGAGACCCGCTCCGCGTTCGAACTCGGTGTCGCCGGTCGCCGCGACGTAGCGACGGGCCGCGTCCGCGACATCCGCGTTGATGTGGAACGCGGCGGTGCCCGCGGGCCAGTACCCCGAGCACTCCTCACCTCTGATGGTGCGCCAGGGGAATGTCGCCCCCTGAAGGCGAAGCTCTCTCGCGCGGGCCCGCGCGAGATCGAGCGTCGAGTGTCGCCAGCTCAGCGCGTCTCGTGCGGTATGGGGTGCCGTGTACGTCAACACCGGCAGGGTGTACGTCTCCATGTCCCAGAACGTGTGCCCGTCGTAGCCGCGTCCGGTGAGTCCCTTCGCAGGGATCGCCCGCCGCTCAGCACGCGCGGCTGCCTGCACGACCTGGAAGACGCCGAACCGCACCGCCTGCTGTAACTCGGCGTCGCCGTCGATCTCCACGTCGGCGCGGTCCCACACGTCGTCGAGGTACGCACGTTGTTCGGCGCGGATCCGATCCCACCCGGTCCGCTTCGCAGCCGCGAGCGCGGCGTCGACCTGGTCGACGAGCGCCGGCATCGAGCGCTGTGCGGACCATCCGTATGCGAGGAACTTCACGACTCGCAGCGACTGACCAGGTGTGAGTTCGGTGCTGATCGTGACTCGCCCGACGTCTTCCGCGCTCTCCGACGCGCTGACGGTCCCGTCGGGTCCATCCACGACGTGGTCGAGGGCGGCGGCCATCCGCAGGCCGCTCAGGCGCGTCCGATGGCCCAGCCCGGTCCGGAGAGCGGAGTGACGATGCTGCTCGGCGACGAGTGGACCCCTCAGCGCCGCGGCCGCGCGTGGATCATCAGTGTGTTCGGGCACGGGAATCGGTTCGTTCGCGACGAGGGTCGACTGCACGACGATGCGGGCCGGGTCGAGCACCTCCACCTCGTAGAGGATCGCTGCGATGGAACGCTGGACGAACGAGACCAGTCGGGTCGAGTGGATCCGCACGGCGTGCCTTGCGGGCGAGGTCCACTGGACATCTCGGTGTAGGACCCCGTCCCGCAGGTCGAGCACCCGCTCGTGGCGCTCGAGCGTCCCGTAACGGACATCGAACGGCTCGTCGTTGACGAGCAGTCGCATGAGCTTGCCATCCGTCACGTTGATCAGCGACTGGCCCTCTTCTGGGTAGCCGTACGCGGGCTCCGCATGAGGCAACGGCAACGCTTCGAAGTAGCCGTTCAGGTAGGAACCGGGAATCGCATGTGGTTCACCTTCATCGAGGTTGCCGCGGAGTCCGATATGCCCGTTCGACAGTGCGAAGACCGATTCGGTGTGCCCCAGCAGATCGAGGTGCAGGTGGCGCTCCGCGACAGCCCAGGGATCCACCGAGAACAGGTCTCGCTCGCTCACGGCTGTTCCAACAGTTCAGAGAGGTCGGCCACGACGATGTCGGCGCCACGCTCCAGCAACGACGTTCCCCGGCCTCCTCTGTCGATACCGACGACCCATCCGAAGCCCCCGGCGCGGCCGGCCTCGATGCCTGCCACGGCGTCCTCGAACAAGGCGCAATGGGGAGGAGGCACCCGCAGCGCTTCGGCCGCGGCGAGGAACGTATCTGGCGCCGGCTTCCCGCGGAGGTTCGCTTCCTCGGCGACGACGCCATCGATGCGCACGTGGAACAGATGCTCGATGCCAGCGGTGGCGAGGATGGCGCGAGCGTTCTTGCTCGCCGTCACGACGGCTCGGTGCAGACCGGCTGCACACGCCGCCTCCACGAATCGCACCGAGCCGGTGTACACCTCGACCCCCCGTCGCTCGATCAGTCCGAGCACCAGGTCATTCTTCCGCGTCCCGAGTCCGTGCACCGTCGCCGCGGTCGGCGAATCATCTGGGGAACCCTCCGACAGCGTGATGCCGCGCGATGCCAGGAAGTCTCGAACACCATCAGCTCGAAGCTTGCCGTCGACGTATTCGACGTAGTCATCGGGCAGTTCGAAAGGGCTGAACGGTTCACCCGTTCGCTTCGACCGATCGAGCAGGAAATCATCGAACATCTGTTTCCACGCTTCGGCGTGAAGCTTGGCGGTCTGTGTCAGCACACCGTCCAGGTCGAACAGACATGCGGTGATCCCGGAAGGAACGATCGAGGTCAGCGCATCTGGTGGCACGATCACTCAACCCGGTCGAGCGCTGGATCCGGCTGCTCTCCCAGGTATTCCACCCACGCGCGCTTGACGCACGGGTAGTGCGTTGCTGCTTCCACGAGGTCCATGAAGTTGGCGATGTTCGCGTCGAAGCGCTCCTGCAACACCTCGTTCGCGATCCGCCCCTCGCTCGTGAACGCCCGGTGCGCTTGGGCGAGAGAGAACATATCCGGGTACAGCCGCGCACCGAGATGTTCGAACGGGACGCGCAGCGCCCAGAGGCCACGGTTGCCGCCGGCCATCGAGGGCGACGCCGACAGAAGCAGTCCGTGGAGCTCGTTGAACGGCTGCGGGCGGTACCGGGAGGCCCAGTCGATCGCGTTCTTCAGGAGCCCTGGGATCGATCCGTTGTACTCGGGGGACGCGATAACGAACGCATCGCAAGCTTCCAGACGGCCACGCAGTGCCTCGGCCCCTGGTGGGAAATGGCCATCGCGCTGAACATCAGCGTTGTATGAGGGGACGTCGAACTCGCGCATCGACGCAACGTGCACGTCGCCGCCGTTGGCTTCGATGGTCACGGCCGCCAAGTTCGCCAGCCGCGCATTCAGCGAATCGTCGCGAAGTGACGCCGAGAAGACCAAGTACGACACGGGCTCACGCGAAGTGCGGGCATCTTCGCTCCGCCCCTGAGCGAGTTCGCTCCTTCCGCCGGCGGACACGCCGGCCATGCCGTCAGCCACGTCGAGACGCCTCCCGGTACGCCCGATCTCCAAGGGCGTCGGTTGACGGAGCGTATGGTCACGGCCGATCGGATGCAAATGTGAGAGATCTCTCGTTCACCGCCCGCGAACAAGATCCGTCCTCCCAGCTCGGTGTGAGCAGGTCCTCGGAGCCGAACCCCCCCGTCAAGCGGCGACGTCCGCTTGGTCTTGCGGGACCCACCCCAGAGGCTCCGTCGTCATGGGTGTGCCTCGTTGAGGGCGCCGGACTTGAGCCGGAACGGCACCCCGATGCTCTCTGCCCACGCCTCCGTGTTGGTGGACAGGTACAGCCAGGCGAATCCGCGGTGGGGCCCCCATCGAGCCTCCGCGAAGCGCGCCAGCTCCTCATCAGGAGCGGCTTCGCCGTCGAAGTAGAACGTGCGAAGCACCTCTTTCATGTAGACGTCGAGGAAGAGGGCGTCCTGTCGGCGGGCGCCGATGATGAGGCCGAGGTCCGCCGTGTAGGGTCCGACCCCCGGAAGCCTCATGATCTCGGCACGAGCCTGTTCGCGCGGCAGCCGCTTGACCCCCTCGAGATCGAAGCCGTCCATCACCGCTCGAGCCACGCCCTGGATGAACCGGTCCCGGTAACCCACCTTGCATGCTCGGATCGCCTCAAGAGGTGCGGTCGCGAGCTGCTCCGGCGTCGGAGAGGCGTGATAGACGCGTCCCGCGTCGATCGGATCACCGAAGGCCCTCGCGAGGTTGGCCCGCATCTCGTACATCCGGCGGAAGGCCGTGTTCTGCGCGCAGATCACATCGATGATGCCGTCGAAGAGGGTGAAGCTGCTCTTGCCCTTGGCGCCGAAGTTGTGCTCGACGCTCGCCGAGAGCACCGGATCGGCTTCGGCCAGCGCGTAGAAGGGACGGAGGTCTTCTGCAAGACCTAAGCGCCAGGAGATCAGCTCCCGTGCTTGCTCGACATCGTCGGGGGACAGCGGCTCGTGCGAAGCGATCGCGAGGTGCAGCCGAGGCGCCTCGACGGTGCCGTCGGACACGATCTCGACCCTGACGAGGCGACCAGTGGGAAGGCGGACGATCTCGATCAGGCTCTCGTCCTCCCGCGACTCGGGCGCGACCACGTAGTGGCGGAGCTGGAATCCGAAGTCGTAGGGATCGACGATCGCGGAGCCGTCGAGGATGACCTCGGCGTGGTGGACGTCCGCGCTTCCCATGCTCGGATCGGAGTATGCGCGCTCCGGAGACTGCTCAGGCGCGCGAGACCAGCGCCGCCTGTCAGTCAGTCCAGCTCGCGAAGAGCTGGTTGAGCCCCTCGGCCATCGTGGGATGGGCGAGGACGGCGTCGCGAAGGGCGGACGACGGAAGGTCGCCGAGCATGGCCATCTGGACGACGGCCGCGACCTCACCACCGTGTGCTGCCAAGATCGCGACGCCGAGGATGCGATCGGTCCCACGCTCGGCGACCGCCTTGAGCAGGCCACGGAGCTCGCCAAGCGTCTTCGCGCGAGGCACGGCCGACGCCGGCAGCTTCGCGATCCGGACGTCGTGTCCCAGCTGACGTGCCTCGCGTTCGGTGAGCCCGACCCGACCGAGCTCGGGATCGAGATAGACCGTGTAGGGGATCAAGCGGTCCCGGCTGGTCCTTCCGCCTCCCTCGAGGGTCGAGCGGACGATCCGATAGTCGTCGAGCGAGACGTGCGTGAACTGTGGGCCGCCGGTCACGTCGCCGATGGCGAACGTGTCGGGGGCGGTCGTTCGCAACCGTTCGTCGACGCGGACGAAGCCGCGGTCGTCGACCTCCACACCGGCGACGTCGAGGCCGACGCCCTCGGTGTCGGGGACACGGCCCATCGCCGCGAGCACGTCGTCCCCCACGATCTCCACCACGCCGGTCGCGGCCTCCGCCTCGACGCGGATCGCACCGCTCCGCAGACGCTCGACGGCCCGGATCGAGCAGTCGAGGCGGATCTCGATGCCGTCCTCGCGGAGGATCTCGGCGACCTCGGCGGCGACGTCCTCGTCCTCCCGCGAGAGCAGCTGTCCGCCCCGCTCGATGACGGTGACGTGGCTGCCGAGGTGCATCGCCTGGGCGAGCTCGAGTCCGACGTAGCCGCCGCCGAGAACGACGAGCCGTTCGGGGAGGCGCTCGAGCTCGAGCAGCGTCTCGCTGGTCAGCGGCCCTGCCTCGGCCAGCCCGGAGATCGGCGGGATCGCGGGACGGGTGCCGAGGTCGATCAGGGCGCGTTCGCCTTCGATGAGCCGGGATCCCTCCTCGGTCGCCACTTCGACCCGTCTGGGTCCGACGAAGCGGGCGTTCCCGACGACGAGCTCCATGCCGCTCGCGCGGAACTGGTCGAGGTTCATCGCGCGCATCGCCTCGACGACCGATCCCTTCCGCCCGCGGAGCGCGGCCGCATCCTGCGTGCCCACCGTCGCCGTGACGCCGAACCCACCGGCGCGCCGAGCGAGCTCGGCGACCTCTGCCGAGCGGATCAGCGTCTTCGTCGGGATGCAGGCGAGGTTGATGCAGGTGCCGCCGATCATCTCGGGGGCGCGCTCGATCATCGCGACGCTCCATCCGGCGCGCGCCATCTCCATCGCGAGGGTCTTGCCGCCTTTGCCTCCCGCGACCACCAGCAGCTCGAACCGCTCTTGCTCCCCCATGTGATGCCTCCACTCGCCGCGGCGGCCGAGAAGAGATGCCGTCGTTGTTGTCGAACGTCGTTACTGCGCCGTGTAGGCGCCGTCGACCGTGTAGTAGCTGCCGGACACGAACGACGACCGGTCGGATGCGAGGAACACGACGACGGCCGCCACCTCCTCGGGCCGGCCGAGACGGTCGATCGGATGCAGCGGCGTCACCGCAGCGGCGATGTCCTCCGTGATCAGCGGCGTATCGATGAACCCCGGGCCGACGGCGTTCACGCGTATGCCCTGCTTGGAGTACTCGATCGCTGCCGTTCGCGTGAGGCCGACGACCCCATGCTTGGCCGCGACGTACGCGCCGGCCTGAGCGAACCCCACCGAGCCCAGGATCGAGGCCATGTTGACGATCGAGCCACCGCCGCCTTCGAGCATCGCGGGGATCTCGTAGCGCATGCCGTAGAACACACCATCGAGGTTGATCGACACCACCTTGCGCCATCCCTCGATCGGGTACTCGCCGACCGGTGCGCTCGGCCCTCCGATGCCGGCGTTGTTGACGGCCACGTCCAAGCGCCCGTGTCGTTGCATCACCCGGCCGACCAACGCCTCCATCGACTCGGGATCGCTGACATCCGCCACCTCGGCGCCGGCAGCGTTCCCGATCTCGGAGGCGACCTTCCCGGCGGCGTCCTCCGCGATGTCGACGACGACGACCGTCGCACCGGCGTCGGCGAACCCGCGGGCCACCGCCTCGCCGATCCCGGATCCGGCCCCCGTGACCAGGGCGACCTTTCCTTCGAACGATCCCGCCGAACTGACCATCTGGAGTCTCCTCTCTATGCACGGACCGTGCGGGAGGCTGAACCGGCGCCTCTCAGCCGATGTAGCCCTCGACGGTCTTCTCGTCGCGAACCGTCGCGTCGTCGGGGTCCAGCCCTGCCGACCTTCGGGCGCGACGCTGGCGGAGGAGGTCCCAGCACTGGTCGAGCGTGACCTCGAGCCGTTCCAGACGCTCTTGGTCCGACGCGGACGCCTGCCCGCGTGACTCCTTGCCGAACAGCTCCAGCTCCTCGTTCGCGAGCCCGTTGATCCGTTCGATGACCTCTTCGTCCTCCATGAACCCACCTCCGTTCTCGGCGTCTGGGCCGACGGATGCTGTTTCGATACCGGCACGCTACCCCGGCGAGCCCTCACGGATGCGCGAGGGCACAGCGCAAGCTCGGCCTCCGTCGTCTCATCGAGGCGCCTGGCGTCGGGAAGCGGAAAAGTACACCGAGGTTCGAGTCACGGACCAGCGAACGGGCAGCTTCGAGATCGAGAGCAGTTGTGATGACATCCGTGCCCCCTGTCAAGTTCCGCCTGATGCTTGACTCTTCGTGTTCGGCTGATCCTTGACGTGCAGGCCATCGGAGCGGACCTTCCGGACGGGGCCTGTCCTCGTCCTGGCGACGGTCTTGATCAGATGGTTCTTGTTCCAGACCTGGATCACGGTGTCATCGACGAATGCATCGACCAGTTCGGTCTTGAACGCGTTGCCGACCGAGAAGAGCTGGTTGTCCGACACGATGCCGTTCGAGCCGACGCGGCGGAGGACCCACTGCCCGCGGTGGTCCTCGGCGGCATCGACAGGGATCGACGCCTGGTCCTTCGAGACCGGCGCGAGCCGGAAGCGCTCGGCCGGCGTGGCCATCTCGAGCGCCTGGTGGGGCCGCGCGGTGTTGTAGTCGACGATCCAGCGATCGAGCTCAGCTTGCGCCTGCTCGAGCGATCCGAGGTCCGGTCGGCGAGGAACTCCTTGCGGAGGCTCTGGTGGAACCGCTCGATCTTGCCGGTGGTGGTCGGTGAGCGCACGGCCGTGTGCCGATGCGAGATGCCGTTCTCGCGGCAGATCCGGTCGAACAGGACCTCGACGGGCTGCGGCCTGTCTCGCGACGTCGTACCGACCTCGTCACGCGAACGACGCCCCGGGTCCTGTCGGCAGGCCGCGATCCGGGCCGGCCAGAAGCGCGAGGGACGTCGCGCGACGCTGCGGCAGCGAAGGCGGATGGGCACCGAGCAACGGCGTCACGGGATCGACCGAGCCGGGACATCATCGGGCGTCATGTCGCGGCGCCCGATATCCTGGCCGACCTGATCGGACACATACCGTCATGACGCGCAACGGTCGGATCCGCTTCGTGCGCGATCTGCCCGACGTGCGATACGGGTGGCGGTACCTCTCCGACGATCATGGCCAGCCCTTCCCGTGGCGATCGCACCTAACCGATGGGGAGCTGTCCTTCGACGTTCCTCCTGATCCCTGCGGGCTGTCGGTCTTCGTGGAACGAGGTTCCAACGAACCTCCCGTATGGATGACCGCCGACCGGGGCGGGGACCACTATGGCCCAGGCGATGCGGGCAGGTACAGCCTCGCCGCGGAGCTGATCCGCTCGAAGCGATCGAGGCTGGACGCACAACTGAAGCGCTATCGGCGCGCGGGCTTGCGTCCCCAGAGGGCGCTGGAGGACCTCGTGGGAGCCGCTTCCCGTGACGGAGAGCGGGCATCGTCGTCTTCGGAGCGGCTCGAGCCCGCGGGCGCATCGACAGCGTTGCTCGACCT
The DNA here is from genome assembly GCA_036281075.1 of Actinomycetota bacterium. Taxonomy (GTDB): domain Bacteria; phylum Actinomycetota; class UBA4738; order UBA4738; family HRBIN12; genus JAJNBA01. The sequence goes on from DASUPO010000048.1 coordinate 9,805, forward strand.
CGTGGACGCCTGCGACGCCGTCGAGTTGGCCTACGCCCGATCGCGGCCGACGAACCACCAGCAAGAGATCGGGTGCGACGTGACGATGATCGGCGCGCGAGCCGGCCGCGTATGGCAGCACTTGCGCAGGCTGTTGACGTACGTGACCGTCACGTTCTACACGCGGTCGGAGAAGACCGGCGCCTTCGAAGCAAGTGAAGGGACGTACGCGTTTGCGAGGCGCGACGCCTTGGTGGAACGTGCCGCCGAGGCCGGCTTGCAGGTCGAGGGCCGGCCCCTCGTGTGGCTGCACCCGTGGGCGACGCCCGCGTGGCTCGCCACCAAGGACCTCGAGCACCTGCGTTCGTACATCGAGCTACGGATCCCGGCCATCGTAGGCCACTACGGCGATCGGATCCTTTGCTGGGAGGTCATCAACGAAGCCCATGATTGGGCCGACGTACACCACCTCTCGCACGAGGAGTTGGTGGAGGTCACTCGGCTCGCGTGCGATGTCACGGAGCGCTCGGGCCCCGAGGTGCGGCGCCTGATCAACACCACCGACCCGTTCGGCACCTACGCGGCCGCTGGCGCGCGGGCGGATGGTTCCGTCGTCGGAGGCCGGCCGTGGACGCCCTACACATACCTGCGTGATCTGGTCCGAGCACGCGTCAGCTTCGAGCTCGCCGGCATCCAGATCTATCGCCCGTACCGCGATCTCACGGACACCGTGGAGATGCTCGAGCGCGTTGAGGCGCTCGGCGTGCCGATCTACATCACGGAGATCGGTGTGCCGTCACGAGACGACGACTTCGTCACGTTCTCAAGCGACGACGTCCGCGAGCCGAATCGACGCCCGGCTCATCGGTGGGATCCGGAGCAGCAGGCGGACTGGGTGGAGCGCATGTTCACCGTCTTGATGTCGCGTCCTGACGTCGCCGGCGTCGCCTGGTACGACGTGGCCGATCACCGACAGCCGTTCCTGCCTGGAGGCGGCCTGTTCGACGAAGCATGGCGTCCCAAGCCCGCCTATCGGCGCATCGAACGGCTCTTGGTCGAGGTGGGACGGATCCCGCGCGATCGTGCAGCGACGTCGGAGGGTGCCCGACCGACTCACACGTGACTCCGAAACGGCCACGGCGTCGCCCCGGCGGCATCGGAACCGAGCCGCAGCCCCAGTCGGCCGCGCGGCCCGTGTCAGGCATCGGCCGATGGTCACTGCGTCAGACGGAACCGAACAGATCGTGGTGCCCCCGGGAGGAATCGAACCTCCGCACACGGTTTAGGAAACCGTTGCTCTATCCACTGAGCTACGAGGGCGAGGGCGAACCTGCTCCATCTTAGAGGCGCGTGCCACGCAACTGGCGCCGTAACGCTCGGCGAGCGCTCGTCCCCACGCCTACCACTGGCGCGGTCCGGGCACCCGGGCTAGGGTCCTCCCGCATGGGGGTGGCCGAGGAAACCGTTCCCGGCGGGCGCACGGTCATCGGGTTCCGCACGATCGTCGCGGGGATCGTGATCGGCGCGGTCGAGGTGGTCGTCGCGGTCGCGTTCGCGACCCTCGTCTTCGTCGCGAACTTCGAGCTCTACTACCTGGGCGACGGCATCGGCCTGTTCCTCGGGGCGGCGGCGCTGACGCTCGCGTTCATGGCCTGGCGGGCCGGGCGCCGGGGGATCGTCGGCGGCCTCGGTGGAGTGGGCGCGGCCCTGATGGCGCTCGTCACCGCGACCGTCGTGGTGCACACCGGCGGCAGCCCGAGCGAGCTCTTCCTGACGGCCGTCGCCGCGATCGTGGTGACGATGGTCCTGACCGGGGTCGTCCTCCGGCGGCTCGGGACCCGCCGGATGGGCGACCTGATCCGCTTCGTGCCGTACCCAGTCGTCGGTGGGTTCCTGGCCGGCGCGGGATGGCTCCTCTTCCGGGGCGGGATCTACCTCGCCTCGCGGGTCTCGCCGTACTTCACCCCTTTGGGTGACTTGTTCGAGGCGTCCGCGCGGCAGCGATGGCTGACGGCCCTCGCGTTCGGCGTCGTGCTCCTGATCGCGGTCCGGCTGTTGAAGCGCCCGTTCGTGATCCCGGCCGCGATCGCGATCGGCCTCGTGGGCTTCTTCGTCGTGATGGCCGTCACCGGCTCCACGATCGACGACGTCCGCGGGGAAGGGTGGCTCGTAGGATCGTTCGACCAGCGCGTTCTCTGGCAGACCTGGACCTTCAGCGCGATCACGGGCGCGGACTGGCTCTCCGTCCTCCAGTCATGGGCCGACATCCTGGCCGTGGTGTTCGTGGCCACGCTCGCGATCCTCTTCAACATCTCCGGCACCGAGCGCGTCCTGGACCGGGACCTCGACACGAACGGGGAGCTCCGCGACGTCGGTGTCCTGCACGTGGTCTCCGGGGCGCTCGGCGGGATGCCCGGCTATCACGCGCTCTCGCTCACGTCCTTGGCGCGGTCCACGAAGGTCGACGCGCGCGCGGCTGGCCTGATCGCGGCGGCGTTGCCGTTGCTCGCCGTCGTGGTCGGCGCCTCGGTCCTCGGGCTGATCCCGCGGATGATCGTCGGGGGCATGGTGATCTACCTCGGGCTGGCCTTCATGGTCGAGTGGATCTGGGACAAGCGGAAGGTGCTGCCTCCCCTCGAGTACGCCGTGGTGCTCGCGATCCTGGCCGGGATCATCGTGTTCGGGTTTCTTCTCGGCGTGTTGATCGGTCTCGTGCTCGCGGTCGTGCTGTTCGCGGTCAGCTACGGGCGGATCGAGCTCGTGCGGGAGGTCGAGTTCGGCGAGACCTACCGCTCGAACGTGGATCGGCCGGCGGCCGAGCGCGCGGAGCTGCGGCGTTTGGGCGACCGGGTCCAGATCCTCCGGGTGAGCGGGTTCGTGTTCTTCGGGTCGACGAACCGTGTGCTCGAGAAGGTCCGGGCGCGGATGGAGCACGCGTCCCCGCCCCGGTTCATCGTGATCGATCTCCGGCGGGTGACCGGCGTCGACTCCTCGGCGGTCGTGTCGTTCGTGAAGGTCAGACGCCTCGCCGAGGCCGTCGGCGCGGAGCTCGTGTTCACGGGCGCCTCGGATCCGGTTCGCGCGCAGCTCACCCGCGGCGGCGTGGACGAGGCCGACCGCCTCGTCTCCTTCTCGCCCGATCTCGACCACGGCCTCCAGCGCTGCGAGGACGCGCTGTTGTCGGCCCCGAGCCCGGACGTGGCGAAGGCGGAGCAGCCCGCCGCCGCCGGCCCCGACGAGCTGCCCCCGAGCGTGGCCGATCACCTCGAGCGAGTCTCGGTTCCGGCCGGCACGATCCTGCTCTATCAGGACGACCCCCCCGGCGACATCTACGTCCTCGAGTCGGGGCGCCTGGGGGTGGAGACGCAGACGCACGAGGGCACACGGCTCCGCCTCCGGACGCTCCGGCCCGGCGTCGTCGTGGGCGAGGTGACCCTCTACACCGACGTACCGCGCACCGCCGACGTGGTGGCCGAGGTGCCCTCCGTCGTCCTCAAGCTCGGCCGAGCCGAGATCGAGCGCCTCGAGCGCGAACAGCCCGAGCTCGCCGCGACCCTGCACCGCTGGCTCGCGACCCAGCTCGCAGAGCGACTGACCGACACGATGCGAACGTTCGACATGCTGCTGGATTGATCGAGATGGAGACGGAGACACCGATGATCGAACGGCGACGGAGCACCGGGTGGCTCACGTGGGTCGCCGCCGGCCTGATCATCGGCGCCGTCGAGTGCGTGCTCGCGATCGCGTTCGCGTCGTTCGTGTTCGGGGGCGGCGCGCTCGTGAACGACTTGCCCCAGGGCATCGGCCTGTACCTCGGAGCTGCCGCCCTGACGCTCGCGTTCTTCGCGTGGCGGTCCGGTCACCGGGGCGTCGTGGGCAGCGTGCAGGACGCGGCCGCGGCCGTGCTCTCGACCGTCGCCGGCGCCGTGGCGGTGAAGGTCGCCGAGCTTGAACACACCGCACAGCAGGGCGGTCTGCGGGACTTCGATCGACCCGACATCTTCCTCACCGTCGTCGCCGCGACGTTCCTCGTGACGGTCCTGTGCGGGATCCTGTTCTTCGTGATCGGGAGGTTCCGGCTCGCCGCGCTGGTCCGGTTCGTGCCGTATCCGGTCGTCGGGGGGTTCCTCGCCGGCACCGGGTGGCTGCTGTTCAAGAACGGCGTCAACGTCTCTACGGGGATGCGGGTCCAGATCCGTAGCGTGCCCCAGCTGTTCGAGTTCCAGCTCGGCCACCTGATCCCGGCCGTCGTGTTCGGCGTGGTCCTGCTGATCTCGGTCCGCGTGCTGAGGCGCCCGCTCGTGATCCCCGCCGTGATCGCGATCGGCCTCGCGTCGTTCGTCGCGTGGATGGTCGTGACCGGCCAGTCGATCGACGAGGTCCGCGCGGACGGATGGCTGCTGTTCGGGGCGTTCCAGACGATGGAGCCGTGGGAGCTGGTGACGGACGAGGCCCTTGCCGGAGCCGACTGGGCGTCGGTGCTCGAGTCCTGGGCCGAGATCGCGGGCGCGGTGCTCGTGGCCACGCTCGCGATCCTGTTCAACATCTCGGGCACCGAACTCGTGGTGGGCCACGATCTCGACACGAACAGGGAGCTCCGCGACGCCGGAGCGTTGAACGTCGTCTCGGGGGCGCTCGGAGGGATCCCCAGCTACCACGCCTTGAGCCTCAGCGCGCTGGGGCAGTACATGAAGGTCGACGTTCGACCCGCCGGGCTCATCGCGGCGGCGGTCCCCTTGGCCGCCGTCGTGTTCGGCGCCACGGTCATCGGCCTGATCCCGAGGATGATCGTCGGGGGCGTGCTGATCTTCATCGGGCTCGACTTCCTGGTGGAGTGGGTCTGGGACAAGCGGAAGCTCCTGCCCCGGCTCGAGTACGCCGTCGTGGTCGTGATCCTCGCCGGGATCATCGTGTGGGGGTTCAAAGAGGGCGTGGGGATCGGCTTGGTGCTCGCCGTGATGCTGTTCGTGCTCCGCTACGGCCGGATCGACCTGGTGCGTGAGGTCGACTTCGGCGAGACCTACCGCTCGAACGTCGATCGACCGGCGACCGAGCGCGCGGAGCTCAGCGAGCGCTCGGACCGTGTCCAGCTCCTGCGGGTATCCGGGTTCGTCTTCTTCGGATCGACGAGCCGCCTGCTGGAGCGGATCCGCCGGCGTATGGATGAGGCCACGCCGCCGCGGTTCCTGGTGATCGATCTGCGGCGCGTGACCGGCATGGACTCCTCGGCGGTCCTTGCGTTCGTGAAGGTGATGCGTCTGTCGGAGGCCGCCGGATCGGAGATCGTCTTCACGGGCGCCTCCGTTCCCGTCCGAGAACAGCTCGCCCAGGGAGGCGTGGTCGAGATCGATGGGCTCGTGGCCTTCGAGCCCGACCTCGATCGCGGGCTCGAGCGGTGCGAGGACGCGCTGCTCAGCGCCCCCGGCCTGGACGAGGCGATGCGGGAGCACCCCGCGGCCGCCGGCGCGGACGGTCTGCCGCCGGGCCTCGCCGCCCATCTCGAGCGCGTCTCCCTGGAACCCGGCGAGGTCCTGCTCCACCAGGACGACCCGCCGGGCGACGTCTACGTGCTCGAGTCCGGGCGCCTGGGCGTGGAGACCGTCACCCCCGAAGGTGTGCGGATGCGCCTCCGGACGCTCCGTCCGGGGGTGGTGGTCGGCGAGATCACCCTCTACACCGACGTCCCGCGCACCGCCGACGTCGTGGCCGAGATCCCGAGCGTCGTGCTCAAGATCGGCCGCGACCGGATCGAGCGGCTCGAGCGCGAGCAGCCGGAGCTCGCCGCGGCGCTGCACCGGTGGCTCGCCACGCAGCTGGCCGAGCGACTGACCGACACGCTCGGCGCGGTGGACGCCCTGCTCGACTGAGCGACAGTGGCGAACACGACGGCTCCCGATCCCTACCTGTCGCGACGGTCGGTCGCGCGAGCCTTGGCGGGAGCGGGATCGATCGCGGCCGACGCCGAAGCCGAGGAACTGATCGCGGCGGCCGCCGGCGAACGCGAGGTCCTGGCGGACCTCGTCGGTCGCCGCCGGCGCGGAGAGCCCGTCGCCTGGCTCACCGGAGCGGTGACGTTCTGCGGCCTCCGGATCGCTGTCGACCCAGGCGTGTACGTGCCGAGGCCGTGGACCGAGACGCTCGCGCAGCGAGCGGCCTCGGTCCTGCCGCCCGACGGGGTCGCCGTCGACCTCGGCACGGGATCGGGCGCGATCGCGGCCGTCCTGGCCGCGGCCGCGCCCGACGCCCGGGTCCTCGCCACGGACGTCGACCCGGTCGCGGTCGCCTGCGCCCGCCGGAACGGCGTCGACGCGCGATCGGGGTCGCTGGACGAACCGTTGCCGCGGGAGCTCGAGGGCCGCATCGACGTGCTCACCGCGGTGGTCCCGTACGTGCCGACCGACGACCTGCCGTTCCTGCCGAGGGACGTGCAGGCGTTCGAGCCGAGGCGCGCCCTCGACGGGGGAGCGGACGGGAGCGACGTGCTCCGCGAGGCCGCGAGGCGCGCGCCGCGATGGCTGCGTCCCGGCGGCCGGCTCTTCCTCGAGCTCGGCGGCGACGAGGCCGTACCGATCGGCCGGCTCCTGCGGGAGCTGGGAGCGAGTGAGGTCGAGGTCGTCGTGGACGAGGACGGCGATTCCCGTGGGGTCGCCGCCCGCCTGTAGATCAGCTGGTCCGGCCGACGACGAACCAGATGCCGTGCACGGGCTCGGTGCCCGTGTTCCACAGCCGGTGCGGCTGCGTGGAGTCGAACGCGATCGAGTCCCCGGGTCCGAGCTCCCGCTCCGTGAACCCGATCTGCACGTTCAGCGTGCCGGAGATCACGTAGCCGTACTCGCGACCCGCGTGGCGCATCAGCTTGTCGTCCGGCGAGGAGGAGCCGCCCTCCTCGTAGACGACGTGCAGGAAGTCCACCGCCTCCTGCTGGTGGCTCGTGAGCCGTTCCCAGCGGACGCCCGAGGCGAGGTCGATCACGTGTCGGTCGCCCGGGTGGACGACCGGATCCGCCTCGGTCTCGGGGACGTGGCCCGGCCCCCCGTCCTCGGCCCGGCCGTCCGCGTGGCCGCGGAAGACGTGGTCGAGGCTGACGCCGAGCTCGTTCACGAGCGCGTACAGCGTGCTCACCGACGGCTTCGACTGGCCGGACTCGATCTGCGAGATCAGGCTGGCGGAGACCCCGAGGCGCCGGGCGAGCTCCCGCTGGCTGATCCGGACACGCTCGCGCTCCGACTTGAGCCTGGTCCCGATGTCCTCCAGCTCACCCGCCACGACGTCACCCCGCGATCGGCGGCCAGGATACGCCGCCCCTCCCGGCAGTGGAGCGACCCGTAGCATCATCGTCCGTGGGCGAGCCGGACACGATCTCGATCGAAGCCGTGGTGTTCGACATGGACGGCGTCCTGCTCGATTCCGAGCCGATCTGGCGGGCGGTGGAACGCGAGGTGTTCGCGGGGCTCGGCATCCACGTCACGGACGACGACCTCCGCGAAACGATGGGCGTGCGGATCGCCGACGTCGTCGCGCGATGGCACCGGCGGCACCCCTGGTCCGAGCCGAGTCCGGAGGAGGTCGTGGACACGGTCGTGGAGCGGGTCGCTCGAACGATCGAGGAGACCGGGAGCCTGCATCCGGGTGTCCGCGAGGCGATCGAGCAGCTCGAGCGATCCGGGGTCCGGCTCGCGCTCGCGTCGTCGTCGCCGATGCGGCTGATCGAGGCGGTCCTTCGGATGGGCGGCCTCGAGGCCGTCTTCGAGGTCGCCGTGACCGCGGAGGACGACGAACGCGGCAAACCGGATCCGGACGTGTATCTCCGTGCGGCGCGAGCGCTGGGCATCCCGCCGGAGCGATGCCTCGCGATCGAGGACTCGGTCAACGGCGTCCGGGCCGCGAAGGCCGCCGGGATGGTCTGCGTGGCGGTCCCGGCGCCCGACAACGAGGCGGCCTTCGACGAGGCCGACCTCCTGCTCGACTCGCTCGAGGCGCTCGACGACCGCATCTGGGCGGCGACGGGCACCCGTCCCGCTGCGGAGCGGTCGCCCACGGGAGGCGATTAGCATCGGGACCGTGGCGCGGGAGCCCGGATGACCGACGTTCCGAACGTCACCCTCGCGAACGGCGTGGCGATGCCCACGCTCGGCCTCGGGACCTCGCCGTTGAGCGACACCGACACCGAAGCCATGGTCGGCGCCGCGCTCCGAGCCGGCTACCGACTGATCGACACGGCGGAGAACTACCGGAACGAGGAGGGGGTCGGGCGGGCGATCCGGGCCGGCGACGTCGATCCCGCGGACGTGTTCGTGACCACGAAGTTCAACCGGCGGTGGCACGGGGTCGAGGAGGCGCAGCAGGCGTACGCGAACAGCCTGGAGCGCCTCGGTCTCGACCGGATCGACCTCCTGTTGATCCATTGGCCGAACCCGGAGCAGGACCGATACGTCGACGCGTGGCGGGGGATGCAGGAGCTCCTCGCCGACGGACGGGTCCGTGCGATCGGCGTGTCGAACTTCAAGCCGTCCCAGCTCGACCGACTGGCCGAGGAGACCGGCGTGATGCCGCACGTGAACCAGATTCAGCTCGACCCGCGGATCGGGCGTGCGACCGAGCGTGCCTACCACGCCGAGCACGGCATCGTGACGGAGAGCTGGTCGCCGCTCAGCGCGAGCGGCGACCTGCTCGACGAACCGGTCCTGGCCGCGGTCGCGCGGGCGCACGGCAAGACGCCGGCTCAGGTCGTGCTCCGATGGCACCTGCAGCACGACCTGGTCGTGATCCCCAGGACCTCGAAGCCGGAGCGGCTCCCAGAGAACCTCGACGTGTTCGACTTCACCCTCGACGACGACGAGATGGCATCGATCGACGCGCTCGACCGCGGGGGCGAGGGCGCCGTGGACTCCGACCGCTTCGGCCACTGACCGGTCGATCGGTCCGCGTCGCGGCGCGCGGCTACGATGCCTCTCATGCCCCGCTCGGTCTGGAGGGGGACGCTCAGCTTCGGGCTGGTGGCGATCCCCGTGTCGTTGTTCCCCGCCACGGAGCCGAAGGACGTTCGGTTCCACCTCTTCGATCGCGAGGGACGACGCGTCCGGTACCGCCGGGTCGTCGAGGGCGGCTCGTCGCTGGGCGAGGCCGGGCCGGACGACGCGGACGTCGCGACGGCCGAGGCGGGAGCGGATGCCGACGCGGACGCGGGGGAGCGCCCCGGATCCGAACGGGCCGAGGAGCGCGACGGCGAGGTCGAGGTCGCCTACGAGGACCTGGTGCGCGGCTACGAGGTCGAGCCCGAGGCCTACGTCTTCCTCGAGCCGAGCGAGATCGAACGCGCGCGGCCCACGCCCAGCCGAGCGATCGACCTCGAGCTGTTCGTCCACCTCGACGAGATCGACCCGGTCTACTTCGAGAAGTCGTATCAGGTCGTGCCGGCGCCGGGGGCCGAGAAGCCGTACGCGCTGCTGCTCCGGACGCTCGCTGAGAGCGGGCGCATCGGCATCGGCCGGTTCGTGCTCCGGACGAAGCCGCATCTGGTCGCCCTGCGACCGCGGGACGACGCGCTCGCCCTCGAGACGCTCTTCTTCGGCGACGAGGTGCGAGCGGTCCCCGCGTCCGTGCGCGACGTCGGCCGAACCGCCGTGAGCAAGCGCGAGCTCGAGGTCTCGATCCAGCTCGTCGAGGCGCTGGCGGCCGAGTGGGATCCGTCGATGTTCGCCGACGAGTACCGCGAGGGATTGCTGCGGATGATCGCGGAACGGACGCCGGAGCGGATCGAGGAGGCGCCCGACGCCGGCGGCGCCGAGTCGCGGGTGGGGGAGCTGCTGGAGGCGCTGCGCCGGAGCGTCGATGAGGCGAAGGCGCAGGGCCGACCGAAGGGCGGTCGTCAAGCAGGTTGACGAACTGGCCCGCCGCGGCTCTTCCCGCGCGGCGAACCGCGCCGGGTCCTCGCCCGTAGTCCTTCCAAACACGGAACGAGGAGGGATCACGGATGCGGTCTGGCTGGCTCAGGGGTCTCGTGATGGTCGCGACGCTCGCGCTCGTGGCGGCGTCGTGCTCGGACGGAGAAGAGGCGCCGGCGGATCAGTCGCCGACGCCGACGGAGGAGTCCGAGGAGCCGTCGCCGACCGAGGAGGCGGAGGCCACCGTGGAGGTGGCGAGCTCCGACCTCGGCGACATCGTGGTGGACGGCGACGAGGGCACGACACTGTACGTCTTCCTCGCGGACGAGACGACCGAGAGCACCTGCTACGACGACTGCGAGGCGGCATGGCCGCCGCTCACCGTCGAGGGGGAGCCGGCCGCGGGGGAGGGGATCGACGCGTCGCTCCTCGGCACCAGCGAACGGACCGACGGGTCGGTGCAGGTCACCCTCGACGGCCACCCGCTCTACTACTTCGCGCAGGACGCGGCGCCGGGCGACGTGAACGGCCAGGGCGTCGGCGACGTCTGGTTCGTGGTCTCGCCGGAGGGTGAGGCGCTCCAGGGCTAACGGCCCGGACGGTTCGCGCTTCTGCGGGCCATCATCTGGTCGGCATGGGTGGACCGGACTTCGAGGACCGCGCGTTCGCCTCGGATGAGGCGCTGGCGGCGGCGCTGCGGGACTGCGCGGCGAGAGGGTTCGCGCGCCTCGCGCGGGCCGTCGATCCGATCGTTCTCGCTCGGCTGCGGACGGAGCTCGACGCGGGGCCGTTCCGGCCGTTCCGCGAGTCGTTCGGTCCGGTCCGCCAGCAGATCGACGGGTACGACGTGCCGATCCCATCGCGCTCGTTCCCCTTGCTGACGGCGCTCTGTCGAGATCTCCGCGATGCGGTCCGCGCGGCCGGTCGCGACGTGCGCGGCCTCGCGACCTGGTCGCCCAACGAGGTCGGGATCGCGCACTACGCGCCGGGATCGATCGGTATCACCCCGCACATGGATGGGAAGTGGTACCGGCGGCTCGTGGTCGTCCTCACGGTCTCCGGGCGAGCCCCGTTCGCGATCTGCGGCTCGCGAGACCCGACCGACGTCCTCGAGCGCTGGTCCGCCGGCCCGGGTGACCTCGTGCTGATGCGAGGACCCGGCCTCGCGGGGCACCGGGACGGGCGTCCCTTCCATCTGGTGGAGGGGCCGCGTCGCGGCGAGCGACTGTCGATCGGGATCCGGATGTCCACGCGCCCGCCGTTCGGCGACTGAGTCGCTCTCTCATCCGTTCCTCATCGAAGTGGCGCATGCTGACCGGATGCGGGCGCTCGTCGTCGAGGACGGGGCGAAGATGGCTGCCCTGCTCCGCCGCGGCCTGCAGGAGGAGGGCTTCGCCGTCGACGTCGCGTCGACCGGTGAGGACGGGTCGTGGCTCGGGGCCGAGAACGACTACGACGTGATCCTCCTGGACCTGATGCTCCCCGACGTCGACGGGATCGAGGTCTGCCGCCGCCTGCGCGCGGCGGACCGATGGGCGCCGGTCCTGATGCTCACGGCGCGCGACGGCGTCCAGGACCGCGTCGCGGGCCTGGACGCCGGCGCCGACGACTACCTGACGAAGCCGTTCTCGTTCGACGAGCTCCTCGCGCGTGTACGGGCGCTCCTCCGGCGGGGGCCGTCGGAGCGCCCACCGGTCCTCACGGTCGGCGACCTCTCCCTCGATCCCGCGACGCGGCGGGTCAGGAGGGGGGAGACGGAGGTGGACCTAACGCCGAAGGAGTTCTCGCTCCTCGAGCTCTTCCTTCGGCATCCCGGCGAGGCGCTGTCGCGGACGCGGATCCTCGAGCACGTCTGGGACTTCGCCTACGACGGCGATTCGAACGTGGTCGACGTATACGTCCGGTACCTGCGGGACAAGGTGGACCGCCCGTTCGGCCGGCGGTCGATCGAGACCGTCCGCGGCGTCGGCTACCGGTTGCGGGAGGGGTAGTGCGGCTCCCGATCAGGACCCGGTTGACGCTCGTCTTCGCGGCGCTCTCCGCCGTCGTGGTCGGGATCGCCGCCGTGGCGCTCGTCCTGGGGTTCCGGGCGACGTTGCGGGGCGCCGTCGACGATCGGCTGCAGGCGCGATTCGCAGCGCTGGAGGCGGATCCGGGCGCCGTCGAGGCGTCGTCGGCGACCGAGGAGGAGTTCGCGCAGCTCGTCGGCTCCGACGGGGCGCTCCGAACGTCGCCGGGTCCGAACGGGCCGCTGCTGCCCGGAGAGCTCATCGCCGATCTCGGGGAGCAGCGGTTCTTCTCCCTGGACGTGGCGACGGTCGAGGAGGTCGTGCCGGCGAGGATCCTCGCCGGGCCGGTCGACGGCGGCGTGCTGATCGTCGGGGTCGACGTGGAGGATCAGGCCGAGGCCGCCGCCCGTCTGCTCGCGATCGTCGCGATCGGGGGGCCGATCCTCATCGCGGTGCTCGCGGCGCTCGGCTGGCTGCTCGCCGGCGCGGCTCTCCGCCCCGTGGAGCGGCTGCGGACGGAGGCCGCCGCCCTGCACGCCTCGGAGCCGTTGCGCCGGCTCGCGGTCCCCGCGACCGGCGACGAGCTCCAGCGGCTCGCGGAGACCCTCAACGAGATGCTCGACCGCGTGCACGGCGCCCTGGGCCGGGAGCGCCGGCTGGTCGACGAGGCGAGCCACGAGCTCCGCACGCCGGTGGGCGTCCTGCAGGCCGAGGTGGACCTCGCCCTGAAGGCACCGAGGAGTCGAGAGGAGCTGGAGGCGGCGCTGCGCAGCATCGCCAAGGAGACCGAGCGGCTCCGACGGCTCACGCAGGACCTCCTCGTGCTCGCGCGGTCGGACCGTGGGCGGCTCCCCGTCCACCGGGCCGACGTGGACGTGTCGAGGCTGCTCCGCGACGTCGCGGACTCGTTCGCGGAGCGCGCGCGCCGGGAGGGGGTGGAGATCCGGGTCGTCGCGTCGGACGCCCGGGCCCACGTGGACGGCGATCGGGTGCGCCAGGCGGTGTCGAACCTCGTCGACAACGCCTTGCGACACACGGGCCGCGGCGGGACGATCGAGGTTCGCGCCGGTCGGGACGGCGAGCGCCTCCGGGTCGCCGTCGTCGATCGGGGGCGTGGGTTCTCGCCCGACGTCCTGGCGCGAGCGTTCGAGCCGTTCGCCCGATCCGTGGGCGGACGGGACGGCGACGGCGCGGGGCTCGGCCTCGCGATCGTGCGGGCGG
>DASUPO010000049.1:0-7686 GCA_036281075.1 Actinomycetota bacterium
ATCAGGTGGCGCCGTTCGAGCTGCCGATCGGCGCCGAGCACGACTTCCAGGGGATCGCGGACCTGCTCCACGAGAAGGCCGACCGCTACCCGTCCGGCCCGACGGCCGAGGAGTCGGAGTGGCCGGAGGAGCTCCATGCGACCGCCGACCCGGCGCGGGAGAAGCTGATCGAGGCCGTCGCGGAATCGGACGACGCGTTGATCGAGAAGTACCTCGACGAGGGCACGCTCCCGGAGGCCGACATCATCCGGGGCGCGAAGGAGGGCTTCGCGAACGCCCGGCTGGCGCCGGTCCTGGTCGGCTCGGCGTCCAGGGCGATCGGGATCGACCGGCTCCTGGACTTCGTCGTGGAGGAGTTCCCGTCGCCGCTCGATCGAACGCCGGTCACGGTGCTCGGGAAGGGCGGCGACGAGCAGGAGCGGACGTCCGACCCGGCCGGCCCGCTCACGGCGTTCGTCTTCAAGACCGTGTCGGACCCGTTCGTGGGCCACATCACGATGTTCCGCGTCTTCAGCGGGAAGGTCCGGCCCGATTCGTCCGTCCACGACTCCACCCAGTCCGTGGACGAACGGATCGGCCAGCTGTTCGTGCTGAAAGGCAAGGAGCACGAGACGGTCTCGGAGGTCCCGGCGGGTGACATCGGCGCGGTCGCGAAGCTCCAGCACACGCACACCGGCGACACGTTCTCCACCAAGGACGACCCGGTGCAGCTCGCGTCGGTCGAGCTGCCGGAGCCGCTGCTCGCCTACGCGATCTCGCCGAAGACGAAGGGCGACGAGGACAAGCTCGCGACGGGCCTCGCACGCCTGCGCGAGGAGGACCCGACGTTCCGCGTCGCGCGCAACGACGAGACGCACGAGACCGTGATCTACGGGATGGGCGAGGCGCATCTCGGGGTGCAGATCGCGCGCCTGAAGGCGAAGTTCGGCGTCGAGGTCGAGACGAAGCCGGCGAAGATCGCGTACCGCGAGACGATCCGCGGCAGGGCGAAGGCGCAGGGACGCCACGTGAAGCAGACGGGCGGCCACGGCCAGTACGCGGTGTGCGAGATCGAGATCGAGCCGCTTCCTCGGGGCGAGGGGTTCGTCTACGAGGACAAGATCTTCGGCGGCGCGATCCCCCAGCAGTTCATCCCCTCGATCGAGAAGGGCATCGTGAAGACGATGTCCGAGGGCGTGCTGTCGGGGAACCCGATGGTGGACATCAAGATCACGCTCGTCGACGGGAAGTTCCACTCGGTGGACTCCTCCGATATGGCGTTCCAGATCGCGGGCTCGCTGGCGCTGAAGGAGGGCGTCGAGCAGGCGGGCGTCGCCCTCCTCGAGCCGATCGTCCAGCTCGCGGTGACCGTCCCGGAGTCCTTCACCGGCGACATCATGGGCGACCTGAACGCGAAGCGCGGCAAGATCCAGGGGATGGACCAGGTCGGCGGCGGCAAGCAGGTGATCAACGCGCTGGTCCCGCAGGCCGAGGTCGCCCGCTACGTCATCGACCTGCGGTCGATGACGGGCGGGCGCGGCGCGTTCTCGATGACGTTCTCCCACTACGAGGAGATGCCCCAGCACCTCACCCAGAAGGTGATCGACGAGTACCAGCGGGCCCGCGAGGAAGCCCACAAGAAGTAGCCACTACCGCGGGGCGGCCTCCGCGAGGAACGGCAGGACCAACTCGTCGAAGCGCTCCGGCTGGCGCAGGTTCACGACGTGGTCCGCGCCCTCGACCACGACCTTCCGCGACCCCATGATCTCCATCGCCAGGAAGTTGGCGGTCCGCCTCATGTCCGGCGGGTCGTGCTCGGCCTCCAGGATCAGAATCGGCATGTCGATCTCGGCCAGACGGTGGGCGGCCGGCGGATCGAGCCGTTCCTCGCCCGACTCGTCCAGCGTGATCTCGTGGAGGTTGTCGAACGCGATCTCGCGGATCCGCGCACCCCGCTCGTCGGACGTCCCGAGCGGCGCCCACATCTCGAGCCGGAGCGCCTGCGCGCGCTCGAGGTCACCCGCCTCGATCGCCGCCTCGATCGGTTCGTCTCGCTGGGCCCACCACTCGTCCTCCGACTCGGTGCTCTCGAATCCACCGAGCCCCGACGCGACCGGGACGAGGGCCCAGACCCGTTCCGGATGCTCGAGCGCGAAGTCGAGCGCGATGCCCCCTCCCATCGAGCAGCCGACGAGCGCCGTCTGGGTCACCTCGATCGCGTCGAGCAATTCCAGGAGATCGCGGACGTGGGAGTACGGTTCCCCCGGGTCGGGGCGGCTCGACCTCCCGTAGCCACGGACGTCGTACCGGAGCACCCGGTATCCGGCCTGCGGGAACCGCCGCACCTCCCGGTCCCACGTCTTCATGTCCCAAAGCCCCGGGTGGATCAGGGTCACGGTCGGCCCGTCGCCCGCGAGCTCGTACTCGAGATGCGCGCCGTCGGCGAGGCCCAGCCGTGCCACGTCGACAGGCTATCGACGCGGCCTTCCCTACGACGGCATCAGCACCAGCGGGAACAGCGCAAGCAGCCAGCTGGTGAGCGAGCCGATCAGCAGGTACTCGGTCACCACGTCGATCGGCCGGGCCGACGTTCCGCCGGCACCACCCTGCTCCCCGCGCAGGTTGTTCAGCTCCGGGTACCGCAGGAGTCCCTTCGCGCCGATCACGAGCGCGGCCGCGGTCGCCTGGCCCGCGAGGCCGAGCCCGAAGATCAGCACCCGCTCGAGCGGGCCGATCACCCGGCCGCCGCGCAGGCGCTGCTCGGCGTTGGAGAACCTCGTGCCCATCGCGGTGAGCACGAGGCGGACGATCGCGTTGCTCGTCGCGAAGAGCATGACGAGGACGCCCGAGACGAACACCACCTGGCCCACCTGCGCCACCCGCAGCTGCTCGAACGGGAGGGCTGCGAGCGCGAGCTCCCCGACGGTCGGGCCCTCGAAGGACACGAACGACATGAACGGCCGTTCCGCGATGAGCGACGCGATCCCGAAGACGGCGAGGAGGTAGAGCAGCGCGACGATCGCTCGCGTCTCGCTGATCGTCGGGAGGCCACGACGGAGCGCGAGCCACCCCCCGGCGCTCAGGCCACCGAGCGAGGACGAGACGACCACGGTTCCCACCGATGCGCCGAACACGACCGAGAGCGCCGCCGGGACGAGGAACGCCGACAGCACCGCCGCGATCGTGCGACGACCCGGCTTGGGCTCGCCCGACAGCCCCGCGACGAGGTCCGCGAACCCGATCGTCAGCAGCCAGATCCCGACCGCGATCATGCGGCCGCCTCCCGGAGCTCGAGGTGCGCCCGTCTGATCGCGTAGAGGCCGCCACGGATCGCGCGCTGAGAGAGGGCCGACGCGGTGACGCCCTCGGCCTCCGCGATCCTCGTCAGGGGCTCGTCGGCCAGGAGTCCGAGCATCGCGGCCGCGTCACGGGGGTCCATCGCGGCGACCAGCTCGTCTCGGCACCCCACGAACGCGTTCACCGCCGCCACCTCGAGGGGCCGACGCCCCTCGGCGTCGATCCATCGCGTCCGCACCCCCCTCGGCCGCTCCTGTCGCTGCGAGAAGTCCCTGACCAGATCGACGGCCTCCCTCGCCGACCACCAGGCGGGTCCGTCCTGCTCGAACGGCGCGCGGGAGGCGTCGAACGAGAACATCGGTCCCGAGCCGATCCCGAACCGCACGTCCACCTCCCCGAGCAGCGACAACCTGACGACGAGCGTCGCCTCCAGCGCCGACACGACGTCGGCGAACAGGCCCTGGAACTCGTCTCCGATCGTGGGGGTCAGCGGCTGGGTCGGCCGGAGTCGGGCGTTCGCGAGCGAGAGGGCCTCGGCGATCCGGTCCCGGCGTCGCTCCGCGTCCGGGTGCCGGCGCGACGCCACGACGTCCCCCAGCACGGCCACGGCCCGCTCCTCGTTCGCCACGGAATGAAGGCTAACCCTTCATAGCGCTGTTGTAAAGGTATCTCCTTGATTCATCCGTACCGAAGGCAGAGGCTTCATCCTGGCCCGCCGAATCGGGGCGCGAGACGCCGCGCCGTCTCTTCGAGGAGCTCCGGCATCACCCGGGTCTGCCCGACCACCGGCATGAAGTTCGTGTCGCCCCCCCACCGTGGAACGACGTGCCAGTGCACATGGTCCGGCAGGCCGGCGCCGGCGATCCGCCCGAGGTTCACGCCGACGTTGAACCCGTGCGGATCCATCTCCTCGCGGAGCGCGATCACGCTCCGGCGAACGAGCAGCTGGAGATCCTGGAGCTCGTCGTCGGCGAGCTCCACGAGGTCGCCGACGTGCCGGTTGGGGACGACCATCACGTGGCCGGGGTTGTACGGGAACTTGTTCAGCACGACGAAGCCGAGGTCCGAGCGCGCGAGGACGCGCTCGGACTCCTCCCCGTCCCGGATCCTGCAGAGCACGCAGCCGGCGTCCTCCGGCTCGTCCTTGTTCGCCTGGATGTACTCCATGCGCCAGGGACTCCAGAGGTGCTCCACCTACGGCGCTCCCGCGACGCGGTCTCGCCGCCAGGCCGCGGTCCTAGAACGCGCTCTGCTCGAGGGCACGCGTGCGCGCCTCCTCCGCGAGCGTCGAGACGATCCGCTCGAACGGGACGCCCGCGTGCTCGTCCCCCGCCCGGTCGCGCACCGTGAACGTCCCGGCCTCGAGATCGCGGTCGCCCACGACGACGACGTAGGGCGCCTTCATCAGCTGCGCGGCTCGGATCTTCTTGCCGACGGTCTCCTTGGACTCGTCGACCTCGGCGCGGAGGCCCGCCGCGCGTGCCTCCGCGGCGAGGTCGTTGCAGGTCGACACGTGCCGGTCGGCGACCGGCACGAGCCGCAGCTGCTCCGGCGCGAGCCACAGCGGGAACGCGCCGCCGTAGTGCTCGATCAGCACCGCGCTGAACCGTTCGAGCGTGCCCAGGATCGCGCGGTGGATCATCACCGGTCGGTGCCGCTGGTTGTCGTCGCCCGTGTATTCCATGTCGAAGCGCTCGGGCAACGCGAAGTCGCACTGGACCGTGGTGAGCTGCCACAGGCGACCGATCGCGTCGCGGAAGTGGAAGTCCACCTTGGGCCCGTAGAACGCGCCCTCGCCCTCCGCGATCCGGTGGTCCAGGCCGCTCTTCTCCAGTGCCAGCGTGAGCGCCTCGGTCGCGCGCGCCGCGGTCGCCGCGTCCACGATCGACTGCTGCACGGGCAGCGTGGAGAGCTCGACGATCGGATCGGTGAAGCCGAACGTCCGATGGATCTCGAGCGTCAGGTCGAACACCTCGAGGATCTCGTCGATCAGCTGCTCGGGGGTGCAGATGATGTGCGAGTCGTCCTGGGTCCCCCCGCGGATCCGGAGCAGTCCATGCAGCGTTCCGATCTTCTCGTGCCGGTAGATCGTCCCGAGCTCCGACAGCCGCATCGGCAGATCGCGGTAGCTGCGCACCTGCGACTTGTAGACCAGCACGTGGAACGGACAGTTCATCGGCTTCGCGTAGTAGTCACCGGTGTCCGTCTCCATCGGCGGGTACATGTTCTCGGCGTACTTCGCGAGATGGCCGCTCGTCTCCCACAGGACCGACCGCGCGATGTGTGGCGTGACGACCGGCTCGTAGCCACGCTCGAGATGGAGATCACGGACCCAGTCCTCAAGCTGTTTGCGGAAGACGCCGCCCCGCGGATGCCAGATCCACAGACCGGGGCCGAGCTCGTCCGGGCTGGAGAAGAGGTCCAGCTCGCGGCCCAGGCGGCGGTGATCCCGCTTCTCGGCCTGCTCGAGCCGGCGCAGATGTTCCTCGAGGTCCGACTCGGTCGCCCACGCCGTCCCGTAGATCCGGGTGAGCATCGGATTGGTCTCCGACCCGCGCCAGTACGCGCCCGCGGTCGAGGTCAGCCGGAACGCGCCGAGGCGGCCGGTCGACGGGACGTGCGGCCCCTCGCAGAGGTCCACCCACGCGTCGTTGCGGTACAGCGAAACGACGTTGCCCTCCGCGACCTCGCCCTCGGCGGCGCCGATCGACTCGACGATCTCGCGCTTGAACGGTTGGCCCTCCAACCGAGCGACGGCTTCGTCGCGGCCGACCTCCTCGCGGACGAACGGGAGGTCCTCCCCCACGATCCGGTGCATCTCCTCCTCGATCGCCGGGAGGTCGCCTTCACCGATCGGCTCGGGCAGATCGAAGTCGTAGTAGAAGCCGTCCTGGATCGGCGGCCCGATCGCGTACCTCGCCTCGGGGATCCGCCGGCAGACGGCCTGCGCGAGGACGTGCGCCGTCGAGTGCCGCAGCACGTGGAGACCGTCCTCGCTCGCCGGGTCCACCGGCTCCACCCTCGCGTCGCCGCCCGGTACGAAGGAAAGATCGCGGAGCGCGCCGTCCACGCGCGCGGCGATCGCCCCGGGCGGGAGCGCCGCGCCGACCGGCTCCCCTTCGGGGAGCTCGACGTGGGCGCCGTCCGGCACGGTCAGGCGAGGCATGCGGGCCATGATATCGGTGGGCTCCCGCCCGCCCCGCTCACTCGTACGTGATCGCCTGCAGCACCTGGATCCGCGACGCGCGCACGGCCGGCGCGATCGCCGCGACCATGCCCAGCAGCGCCGCGATCACCGCGAAGACGACGAGGAGCCCGTACGGGATCGCGAGGACGGAGAAGCCGAGGTCGGCGAGCGCCTGCTGCATCGCCCAGCCGAACAGGATCCCGATCGCGATGCCGAGCGCCGCGCCCAGCAGCGACACGATCACGGCCTCGATCACGATCATCCAGCCGAGCTGCGACCGCTGCATCCCGACCGCGCGCAGCAGCCCGAGCTCGCGGATCCGCTCGTAGATCGACAGCCCCAACGTGTTGGCGATCCCGAACGCCGAGATGATCACCGACAGCACGAGCAGGATCAGGACGAAGCCGAAGACCTGGTCGATCAGGTCGTCCTGCTGCGCCTTGAACTCAGCCTGGTCGTTCACCTCGACGTTGGGGAACCGGCTCACGACCTCGTCGAGCACGGCGCGCGCCTCCTCGAGCGAGATTCCCTCGGCCACCTTCAGGAAGACGATCGAGTCGAGTTGCTCCGCGAAGTTCTCCTCGTACTCGTCCAGGGAGATCGTGTAGTCGCCCAGCAGGCGGTTGTCGGTGTAGATCCCCCCGACCTCCAGCCGCTGCGTCCCCGTGCGAGCGAAGGCGACCGGGAACTCGTCGCCGACGTGCAGGCCCTTGTTCAGCGCGATGCCGCGGAACAGGAGGATCGTGTCCGGTTGCTCGATGGCGTCGATGCTCCCGGCGGCCCTCGGAACGTTCGCGACCACGTCGACGGTCCCGGGGTCGACGCCCGACACGAACGCGAGTGCCCCGTCCAGTCGGATCTCGCCCTGACGGAACGGTGAAACCGCCGAGAACTCGGGGCGATCCTCGAGCTCGCGGGCCACCTGTGGGCTGAACGGCTGGAACTGGGCGGAGTTCAGGATGAAGTCGGCTCGGAGCGTCTCGTCGAGGATCTGGCTCGCGGACGCCTTGGCCGACGTCATGAACACCGAGACGAACACGACCAGGCCGAGGCCGATCATCAGCGCAGCGGCGGTCGACGCCGTCCGGCGAGGGTTCCGCATCGCATTCTCGCGGCCGAGCCGGCCGGTCATGCCGAGCGCGCGAGCCGGCGCGCCGATCGCGGCCGCGAGCGGTCGGGCGACGAACGGGCTGAGGACGGCCACGCCGCTGAACGTCAGATAG
>DASUPO010000050.1:0-3377 GCA_036281075.1 Actinomycetota bacterium
CCTACGGCGCGCGCAACGCCGTCGGCACGTCGCTCGGCGCGGGCGCGATCATGTCGCTGCTCGAGCACGATCCCGGCCGGTTCGACCGGATCGTGATGCTGCTGCCGTCGTCCCTCGACGTCCCGTTCCGGCACCCGGAGCGCTTCGACGGGATCGCCGACATCCTCGAGACGTACCCGAGGCAAGAGGCGATCGCGCGGATCCTCGAGATGAACGGCGAGCGGTACGAGCGCGCGCCGTGGCTCCGGGCGTTCGACCTCGCGCTGTGGGAGGACATGAACACGGTCGGCGTCGCCCGCGCGATCCGTGAGGTCACCCGGGACGTCTCGATCTCCGACCGGGCGCTGCTGCGGAACGTGGAGGCGTCGGTCCTGCTGATCTGCCGTGCCGGCGATCGGATCCATCCCGCCGAGCTCGGGGTGATCCTCGACGACCTCTTTCCGAACTCGGAGCTGATCACGTTGGCGTCGGAAGAGGAGCTGCTCGCCTCGATCCCGATCCTGGTCGAGCGTGTCCGGGCGTTCCTGGAGGGCTCGTGAGCCCGCCGGTCGTGCCGGACCGCCGGGCGCGAACGCCACGAGAGGAATTGCTGGGCTCGGCCCTCTCGGCCCTGATGGCGCTCCAATTCGCCGTCGTCGTGATGTTCGGCAAGGAGGTGGCGGCGGGCGACCTCCCGTTCCCGATGCTCGCGATCCGCTTCGCGGGGCAGTCCCTGCTGCTGTTCGCCGTGATCCTGCTGCTGCGCCGCCCGCTCACGCCGACGCCCGGCGAACGGGTCCCGCTGATCCTCGCCGCGACGATCGGCTACGGCACCGAGGCCGCGCTGTTCTTCTCGGCGCTGAACCACGGCAAGGCGGGGGCGGTGACGCTCCTGTTCTACCTCTACCCCGTGTGGGTGATGCTCGTGACGCTCGCGCTCGATCGTCGCTCGCCCGGCCGCGCGCTGTGGGTCGCGCTCCTCCTCTCGCTCGGCGGGGGCGCGATCGTGATCGTGGGCGGTGGCGAGGTCGAGGTCGCTCCCCTCGGGATCGTCCTCGCCCTCGCCACCTCGGTCGCCTACACGGCCTACCTGGTCACGGTCGACCGGACGGTGCGTCGGACCGATCCCGTGACGGCGGCGGCCTGGCTCGGGGCCGGCGCCGCGACTTCGAACGTCGTGTTCGCGATCGCGTTCAACGCCCGGGAGCTGCCCGACTCCTCCACCTGGCCCTTCCTCGTCGGCATGGCCGTCTTCTCGGCCGGCGCGTTCGCGGCGATGCTCGGGGGGCTGCAGCGCGTGGGCGCGGTCCGCAACGCGATCATCGGGGTGATGGAACCGCTCGCGGTCGCCGTGCTGGCCGCGATCTTCCTCGACGAGCCGATCACCGCGCCGACGGCGATCGGCGGCGTGATGATCCTGGGCGGCGCGATCGTGGCGACGCTGGTCCGCACGACGACGGTCCGCGAGCCGGACGTCTGACCCGTGACGCGTAGGGTGGACCCGTGCCGAGGGATCCTGCCGTCGATGCGTTCCGCGCCTGGATCGAACTGAAGGGCGGTCGAACCGGACCGGGTACCCTTCGCGCATGACCGACCAGCTCTTCGCGGAGGACGCGTACCTGACCAGCTGCGAGGCCACCGTCGTCGACATCCGTGACGAGGGCGTGATCCTCGACCGCACGGTGTTCTACCCGCGCGGCGGCGGCCAACCCGGCGACACTGGGACGCTCCGGTGGGACGGCGGCCTCGCCCGCGTCACGGACACGGTGAAGCTGGGCGGCGACATCGTCCACCAGGTGGAGGGCGGCGACGCGCCGCTCGTCGGCCACTCGGTGACGGCCGAGATCGACTGGGGCCGCCGTCACCTGCTGATGCGGACCCACACCGCGCTCCACTCGCTGTCGGGCGTGATCTTCCGGGAGTACGGCGCCAAGGTGACCGGCGGGAACATGGACGACACCGGCTCCGCCAGGATGG
Source organism: Actinomycetota bacterium (assembly GCA_036281075.1). Classification (GTDB taxonomy): domain Bacteria; phylum Actinomycetota; class UBA4738; order UBA4738; family HRBIN12; genus JAJNBA01. The sequence goes on from DASUPO010000050.1 coordinate 1,957, forward strand.
ACTTCGAGCTCGACGAGATGAGCCAGGAGATCGGCAAGGAGATCGAGGCGAAGCTCAACCAGGAGCTGAACAAGAACCGGCCCGTCCACGTCACGTTCCTGCCGCGCGGTGAAGCGCTCTCCGACCCCGATCTGATCCGGACGAAGGTCAGCCTGATCCCCGACACGGTCGATCCGATCCGCGTGATCGACATCGAGGGGATCGACAAGCAGGCCGACGGCGGCACCCACGTGAAGGCGACCGGCGAGGTCGGCCACGTGACGGTCGTGAAGACCGAGTCGAAGGGCAAGGCGTTCAAGCGGATGCGGATCCAGCTGGACCCGTAGGCTCAACCGCCGAGCGCGAGCCCCGAGCAGGAGGAACACGAGGTACGCCCCGATCGGCGGGCGGCGCATCGCGCTGGACCCTAGCATGGGCCCATGCCGGCAGAGCGCCTCTCGAGCCTCGACGCGAGCTTCCTCTACCTCGAGAAGCCGGGCGTGCACATGCACGTCGCGGGCCTGTCCGTCTTCGGTCCACGCGCGGACGGAACCTCGCTCTCCTACGACGACGTCGAGCGCGTCGTCGAGGGAAGGCTCCGCCTGGCGCCGCGTCTCCGGCGCAGGTTGATGCCCGTCCCGGGCAACATCTCCCGGCCCGTCTGGGTCGACGACGATCGCTTCGATCTGGACTTCCATCTGCGACACGCGTCGGTGCCCACGCCCGGCGGTCGCTTCGAGCTGCAGCGAGCCGTGGGACGCGTTCTGTCGCGACCCCTCGATCGAACGAAGCCGCTGTGGGAGCTCTACGTCTTCGAAGACCTGGCGGACGATCGGACCGCGATGCTGTTGAAGCTGCACCACGCCCTGGCTGACGGGATCGGCGGGATGATGATCGCGTCGGCGCTGTTCGATCTCGCGCCCGACGCGCTGGTCGGCGAGGCGGACGGCTGGTCGCCGGAGCCGCCGCCCGCGACGCAAGACCTGGTCCGGGACGCCGTCGAGGACGTGGTCCTCCATCCGGTGCAGGGGATCTCACACATGGCCAGGCAGCCCCGGATCCTCGCGGAGACCCTCGCGGCCACGGCCGGCGCCCTCCGGACCGTCGCCGGGATGGGATCGCCTCCCCGCGGGCCGTTCGACGGGCACGTCGGCCCGAACCGCCGGTTCGCGATCGCCGAGCGGCCGTTCGGCGCCTTCCGGGCGATCAAGGACGTGCTGGGGGGAACCGTGAACGACGTCGTCCTGGCCGCGGTGGCGGGCGGTCTGCACACGCTCCTGCATCATCGCGACGAGCCGACGAAGGGCAGGACGCTGCGGGCGATGGTGCCGGTGTCCGTGCGGTCGCCGGGTGAGAGCGGCGACATCGGCAACCGCGTCGCACCGATCTTCGTGGACGTGCCGGTGGGGGCGATGGCGGCGCGGACGCGCCTGCGGCGCGTC
>DASUPO010000051.1:0-20002 GCA_036281075.1 Actinomycetota bacterium
CGGGAAGTGGGCCTGGTACGCGCCGACGAACCTGGGCGTCGACGTCGCCCTCGGGAGCCTCGAGGACTGCGTCCGCTCCGCGGCAGCGGGACGCGTCGTGCGCGACGAGTCGCGCTGGGGTTTCGGATGAACGGCCGCGTGCTCGTGCCCGGGGAGGCCTCCGGCCCCGCGCTGGTCCTCGACGAGCCCCTCAGCTTCTGGGGAGGCCTGGATCCCGAGACCGGGACGATCGTCGAGGTGAACCATCCGCAGCGCGGCCAGTCCGTCTCCGGCCGGATCCTCGTGATGCCGTCGGGACGCGGATCGTCGTCCAGCGCGACGGTGCTCGCCGAGGCGATCCGGCGGGGCACCGGCCCCGCCGGGATCGTCCTCGGCGAGCCCGACGAGATCGTCGCGATCGGCGCCCTCGTCGCCGCCGAGCTCTACGGCGTCGACGTTCCTGTGGTCGTCGCGGATGCCGACGAGCTGTCGCTCGTCGCCGACGGCACATCGATCAGCCTATGACCCGCGCCTAAGTCCTTTCTCATCACGGCCACGTCGGTCTGCGCCGAAGTGCTTCTACGTGTACCCGAGTCGGCCGCATAGCGTCGATGCCGTTTGCCCTCGGAGGCGAGGGGTATCGGGCCGACAGGCCAACTTCCTGGAACGGCTTCCCGAGTGGAAGTGGGATCAACTCGGGTCCTGATCATCGACGAGAGCAAGCACGTGGCCCTCTCGGGCCATCTCGCTCTGAGCGCGGTCCCGGGAGGATGCTGGTGGGGCATCCTCTCGGGCCGCCCTGCTCATTAGCGCCAGACAGCCGGTAGCTTCGGCAGGGACACGTTCGCCGCGCCGAGCCACGAAGCGAGTCCCTCGATCTGCCGCCGGATCGCCGGCCACGCGTCCCGAGGGGCATCCGGTTCCGCGTAGACCGCGTTCACGCGGAGCACGTTCGCATCCCGATCGAACAACGGGTCGATCCTGCCGACGACCCGATCGCCGTGCAGGATCGGCATCACGAAGTAGCCGTACTCGCGCTTCGCCTTCGGCACGTAGATCTCCAGCCGGAACCGGAACCCGAACAGGTCTTCGGTCCGTGCCCGGTCGTGGATCAGCCGGTCGAACGGCGAGAGCAGTACCGTTCGAGGCCGGAACGCGGAGTCGAGCACCTCCGCGTCAGCCCACCACCCGCCTCGGACGCCGTCGACGCGGACGCGCACCGCCCGTCCCTCATGCTCGAGGCGCGCGAGCGCGCGCTCCCAGCCGGGCGGCCTCCCGCCCTCGAACGTCCAGCCGAAACGAGCCAGCCGCGCGATCCCGAGCGCGCGCAGCTGCACGTCAAGCAGGCGGCGCGCCTCCTCCCCGGGTCGGAGACGCGCGCCGTCCACGGGGAGGCGGCGCGCCGCCAGGTCCCAGAGCCGCGCTTGCCCGTCCCGGCCCGCGATCATCACCTCGCCCCGCGCCCACAGGACCTCGAGCATCATCCCGGTGTTCCGCCCGTCGTCGTTCCACCCACCGGTTCGCCAGCCGACGACCGATCGATCCTCGAACGCCCGTGTGGGGAGCGGCCCCTCGGCGTCCAATCGGGACAGGACGTATCGACGGAACGCCTGATTCTCCCGGATGTAGCGGCGGACGTACTCGTGGCGGCTCGCCGAAGTGCTGGGGTACCGGCGCATCGTGGCCCGATGCACGGCCAGTTCGGACGTCGGCAGGATGAAGGCTCGGTACTCGAACAGCGAGCGATCCTGCCAAAGGAGCCGTTCCAGGTCCGCGATCCGGAACCGCTTCCCGAGGCGCGACCAGAGCACGAGGTGCTCGGTGCGAGCCACCGCACGGGTGGGGTCCATCTGGACGCTGCCGAGGCCCTCGACGACCTCGAGGATCGACCGAGGCCTCGGCGACGACAGGAGCTGCGCCGCCACCGCGATCCTTCGGGCGCGGCGGAGGGACAGCGTCCCGGGCTCTCTGCTCACCCCTCGCGCTCGGCCGCCTGTGCGTCCGCCTTCGTCGGATGCACGGTGCCGTCCGGATGCTCGGGCGGCGCGTACAGGGAGTACAGCTTCAGCTCGCCCGCCCCCGTGTTGATCACGTTGTGCCAGGTGCCGGCCGGGACCACGACGGCCCAGTCCTCGGTCACGTCGTGGGCCTCGTCGACCCCGTCCTCACGCGCACTCAGCTCGATCCGGGCCTGACCCTCCTCGATCCGGATGAACTGGTCGTTGTCATCGTGGCGCTCGCGGCCGATGTCCTCGCCCGGCGCGAGCCTCATCACGGTGAGCTGGGCATGGTCGCCCGTGAACAACACGGTTCGGAACGTCTCGTTGTCGAGCGTCCGTCGCTCGATGTCGCCGACCCAGCCGATCACGTCGAACCTCCTCCGTCGAACTCCGAACGACACGAGGCCCTCCGGATCGGAGGGCCTCGGAAACCTCGTGGAGGTGGGGGGAATCGAACCCCCGTCGCAGGGCGACCGTCTGGGTCTTCTCCGGGCGCAGCCGGTGGAGAGATCTCGCCTCGGGGCTCCCACCGGCGGAGGACCCCTCGGCCAGCCCGGGTGCGATGTCCCTCGGAGGTCCCCGGGCGGAACCTCCTCGGTGAGTCCTGCTTACGATGCCCGTCCCCGGCCGCAGGCCCTCCGGGGCGGACAGCTACCTAGTGACTAGGCAGCGAGCGCGTACTCTTCGTTGGCGCTTGTGTTTGTTCCGGCGTTTATCGAGACTCCGGAGATCTCGGCCCGCTTCTCCCAGGCGTTCACCGCCCTGCTCGAAGCCAGTGCACCCCCGTATGGAGTTGTCCTCACCAGTATACGTGGGAAGCCTCGCGGTCCGAACGGCGGCGCTCACGCGGCGGCGAGCAGCTCGCACGCCGGGACGTCATCGGCGGCTTCCTCGAGCTGGGGGCCTCGAAGGAGTCCAGCGAACCCGCCACCTCGTCGAGGGACCCCTTCATGTCCTCGCTGATCGACTGGAGCTCCGACGCGAAGGCCTGGGGGCCCTCGATCGAAAGCCCGTCCATACGGTCGCGGGCGTCGGTCAAGGCGCTGCGCATCTCACCGAGCGCGGTCGACACCTGCCGGGCGGCCTCCTCGCCGTCGGCCACGTCGGGCACGCCGGCGGCCTCCGCCTCGGCGACCATCCGATCGGTCGACGCGATCACGTCGTCGAAGTACGAGAGGGCCGCGTCCTTCACGACGTCGAGGCTCGACGGGTCCTCGCCCCTCTGCAACTCCTCGCTCAGCGCCTCGACGTCGTCCCTGAACGTCGTCACGACGTCGGTGACGTAGGCCTCGGCCGGGACCCGCCGCTGCGCCGGTGTCTCGGCCCCCTCCGGGTCTCGGCTCCGCACCCACCCAGGAGAACGAGCGTGGCCATCCACGCGATCGATCGGGGCCGAGGGATCGTCATGCCCTCAGGGTTCCCCCGAGGATCCTCGCTCCGATCTCGCGGACCACGGCGACGATCAGCTCGACGTCCTCGGATCGGTTCCGCCAGTTCACCGGCGCGGGCCGGAACGCGACGCGGCCCCCGTACTCCGTCGTGCCGAAGAACACCCGTCCGTCGAGGATCGCCGCCTCGCCGATCGCGCGGTTCAACTCGTCGAGCCGATCGTCGGCGACGCCCTCGGGCCGGTACCGGAAGCACACGATGTTCAGCGGGACATCGGCGAGCCGCTCGAGGTCCGGCGCCTCGTCGACGAGGCCGGCGAGGTGCCGCCCGAGGTCGAGGTGTCGCTCCACGATCGCCCGGTAGCCGCTGCGACCGTAGGCCCGGAGCGTCGCCCAGACCGCGAACGCCCGAGCGCGGCGCGACATCTCCGGGCCGAGATAGCCCCACGTGGGCTTCTCGTCGAGTGGGTCGGGCAGGTAGGCGGCACCCGACGTGAACACGCCGCCCTGCAGCGACGGGTCCTTCACGAACGCGAACCCGCAGTCGTACGACACGTTGAGCCACTTGTGGCCGTCTGCGATCACGGAGTCCGCGCGCTCGACGCCCGCCACGAGGTGCCTCGTGCGATCGGAGAGCGCGGCGAACAGCCCGAACGCGCCGTCCACGTGCAGCCAGGCGTCGTACCGCTCGGCCAGATCGGCCATCTTCGACGTCGGATCGAAGTCCCCGGCGTTCACCTCTCCGGCGCTGGCGATCAGCACGGCCGGCGCGCCGTCGAGCTCGCGCAAGGCCCGCTCCACGCCGTCGAGGTCGAGCCGCCCGACGGCGTCGAGCGTGAACGTCCGGACCGCGTCCCGACCGAGCCCGAGCATCGCGAGCGCTTTGCGATCGCTCGGATGGACGTACCCCGACGCGAAGACCGGCATCGTCGGGAGCCCGGCCAGGCCGTCGCGGTCGACGTCGACGCCGTGCCGGAGGCCCCACCAGCGCCGAGCGCACGCGAGCGCCGTGAAATTCGCCATCGTGGCGCCGGTCGTGAGGATCCCGCCCCAGCCGGCCGGGAGCTCGAACAGCTCCTTCAGCCATCCGACCGTCACCGACTCGAGGTGCGACGCGAGCGGCCCGGAGACCCACGCGCCCGGGTTCTGGTCCCAGGTCGACGCCAGCCAATCCGCGCCGAGCGCGGCCGGCGTCGTCCCGCCGTTCACGAAGTGGAAGAAGCGCGGCCCCGTGGAGTGGACGAGACCCGCGGAGCCCTCGAGCAGCTCCTGGAGCGCCGCGACCGCGCCGACGCCGTCCTCGGGGAGCGCGCCCCCGTAGGAGGCGGCGACCTCCTCCGCGTCGGGGTCGCGGACGGGACGGTCCGCCAGCGCGTCCAGGTACTTCCGGGCCTCGTCGGCGACGAACGCGACGACGACGTCGAGCTCCGCGGCGTCCGGCGGCGTTGGCACCGCCTGACCGTACACGTCAGCGGCGGCGCCCGACCTCCCGGCGCATCTCGCGCTCGTGCTCTCGCTTGGCGATCGCCTGGCGTTTCTCGTGGGTCCGCCGCCCCCGGGCGAGGGCGAGCTCGACCTTCGCGAGCCCGCGGGTGAAGTACACCCGGAGCGGTACCAACGCGAGGCGGTCCTGTTGCTGTGCCGCCGTCAGCTTCAAGATCTCGCGCCGGTGCAGGAGCAGCTTCCGGGGGCGCACGGGCAGGTGGGTCCGCTTGTCGCCGGCCTCGTACGGCGGGATGTGCATCCCCTCCAGCCACACCTCCCCGTCGCGGACCCGGGCGAACGCCTCGGCGAGCGACGCCCGGCCTCCCCGGAGGGACTTCACCTCGTTCCCGGTGAGGGCGATCCCCGTCTCGAACGTCTCCAGGATCGCGAAGTCGTGCCTCGCCTTGCGGTTCGAGGCGACGGTCTTCTCGCCGTCCCGATCCTTGCGCGCCATCGGGGCCGCCCGATCAGACGTCGAGGAACCGGCGCATGCCGATCGTTCCCGCGACGATCGCGACGAACGCGGCCGCCAGGAGGATCCACGGCATGATGGCGACGATGTCGCCGTTCTTGATCAAGGGGAGCCACGGCGCCGTCCCCCGCAGGTTGTCCACGACGAAGACCTTCACGAGGAACAGCCCGGCGATCGCGGCCGCCGCGCCGAGCAGCGCCTCCACGAGGCCCTCGATCAGGAACGGAACGCGGATCCGCCAGTTCGTCGCGCCGACGAGCCGCATGATCCCGATCTCCTTGCGCCTGGCGAACATCCCCATGCGCAACGTGTTCGCGATCAGCCCGACCGCGGACGCGAGCATGATCACCGCGATCCCGAACACGCTGAGCGAGAGGACCCGGGTCAGCGAGTCCAGCCGCTCGAGCAGCTTCGTGTAGTCGGCGACGCTCCGGACGCCGGGCTCGGCGCATCGCTGGTGCGGGTCGCCCTCGTCGTCGATGACCACCTCGCACCCGAGGGCGGCCGTCACCTGCTGGAAGTTCGCGACGTCGCGCAGCTTCACGCGCAGCGACGTCGGGATCACCTCCTCGCAGTCCACCTGCTCGAGGAAGACGTCCTGGCCCTCGAACAGCCGTCGGAACTCACCGCACGAGCGCTGCTTGTTCCAGTACTCGACCGAGGCCACGGCGGGCGCGTCCCGCAGCGTGTCGGTGAGCCGCGTCACGGTCCCCGGGTTCACGGGATCGCTCAGGTAGACCTGAACCTCGACGTTGCCGGTCAGGACGCGCGTGACCAGCGCGAACTCCCGGGCGATCAGCAGCGACAGCCCGAACAGGAACAGCGCGATGAAGGCGGTCGACATCGCTGCGAAGGCCACGACCCCGTTGCGGCGGAGCCCGGCGGCCGTCTCGCGGAAGAAGTACTCGATGCGCGGCATCAGCTGTACACCCCGCGCGACTGGTCGCGGACGACGTGGCCGTTGTCGAGCTCGATCACACGCTTGCGCATCGCGTCCACGATCGCCTGATCGTGCGTGGCCATCAGGATCGTGGTGCCGATCCGGTTCACCTTGTCGAGGAGCCGCATGATGTCCACGGACGTGTTCGGGTCGAGGTTCCCCGTGGGCTCGTCGGCGAGCAGCACGAGCGGACGGTTCACGCACGCGCGCGCGATCGACACCCGCTGCTGCTCGCCGCCCGACAGCTCGTCCGGATACGCGTTCAGCTTGTCGCCGAGGCCGACGTACTCGAGGATCTCGGGGACGCGTTGGTCGATCACGTACTTCGCCTTGCCGATCACCTCGAGGGCGAACGACACGTTCTCGAAGACGGTCTTGTCCTGCAGGAGCTTGTAGTCCTGGAACACCGTGCCGATGTTGCGGCGGAGGTGGGGCACCTTGAACGAGGTGATCCTGGCGAGCGCCTTGCCCGCGACGAAGACATCGCCCTTCGTCGCCTCCTCCTGCTTCAGGAGGAGGCGGATCATCGTGGACTTCCCGGAGCCGGACGGACCCACGACGAAGACGAACTCGCCCTTGTCGATCTCGACCGAAACGTCCTCGAGGGCGGTGACACCGTTCCGGTACACCTTGGTGACGCGCTGGAGGCTGATCATGACGTGATGAAGACAGGTTGGAGAGGGAGCGATTCACCCTACCAGAGGTCTTCCCCGACAGCGGTGAACGTGCCGTAGGCTCTGCCGCGTGGACGCCGCGGATGCGAGCCCGACCGCGGCGCGCGAGCGGCCGATCGCCGCGTGGCTCGGACCCGCCCTGATCCTCGGATCGGTCCTGTTCGCGTTGCGGGGCTTCCTGGTCGGCGGCTTGCTCACGAACCAGCACCCGGACCTCCTCACGTTCTGGCTGCCCCGCTGGACCTTCCTGGGCGACGCGATCGCCGGCGGCACGATCCCGCTGTGGAACCCCCTCGAGATGACGGGCTATCGCTTCGCGGCGGACCCGCAGAGCGGCTGGCTGTACGCCCCCCCGATGGTGCTCTTCTCGACGCTCTCCCCCGGCGCCGCGCTCCGGGCCTTCATCGTCCTGAACCCGCTCCTGGCCGGTCTGGGCATCTACGCGTTCCTCCGGCGGGAGACGCTGGGTCGGGCCGCGGCCACCCTCGGCGGGCTCGTCCTGGCGATGACGACGGCGACGTCGACCCTCGCGATCTCGCTCCCGTTCGCGGGCGCGCTCGCCTGGACGACCGTGGTGCTCGTCGGCGCGTCGGGCTACCGACGCGCCGACGGATGGGCGAGCCGGCTCGCGTGGCTCGCGCTGGGGGCCTTCGCCTGGACGCAGGTGGCGGCGGCGCACATGAGCCACGGGGTCGTGATCGCGACGGCGTTCGTGGTCGTCTACCTCGTGGCCGGCGCGGTCGCCGACGCCCGCGCGCGGAGCGCGCGGGCGTCGGCGGCGGCCGCGCGCATCGCCCTGTTCGTCGTCGCTCTCCCCTTGGCGGCCCTGCCGATCCTGGTGCCTCACGTCGACTTCCTGGGGGAGTCGAGCTTGCGCGCCGGCTACGGGGTGCTCGGCGACCCCGGCCAGACGGTGATCGGGGATCCGGTCGAGTCCCAAGGCGTGTGGGCCGCGTGGCCCCTCGGCTTCGCAGCCGCGCCCGGCGCCTACGCCGGCGCCGGGGCGCTCGCGTGCGCGCTCCTCGCGGCTCGCGCTCGCCGGCTGCGCCCGCTCGTCGTCGCCGTGGGAGGGGTCGCGCTCGCCGCGTACGTGCTGACGTCCCCGCTGCTCGTGGACGCGAGCTGGTTCCGGCGCCTGGTGCTCGCGATCCCGTTCGGCGACGTCCATCTGCACAGCCCGGGTCGGCTCCGGTACGTGGTCGTGCTGGCCTTGCCGATCCTGGCCGCGGCGGGGCTCCAGGGCCTCATCGAGCGCCCGCTCTCGTCCCGAGCCGCCACCGGCTGGCTCGCCGGCACCGCGTTCGTGTTCGTGGGCTGGCCGCTCGTCGCCGGCGGGAGCCCGGTGCGCTTCGCGATGGTGGCCCTGGTGCTGCTGGTCGCCGCGCCGGTCCTCTACGCGGTCGCGACCAGCCGGTGGGCCCGGGCCACCGCGTGGGCGCTCGTGGGCGTGGTCGCGATCGAGCTGCTCGCGAGCGCGGTGTACGCGCAGCTGTACGAAGGGGGGACGATCTTCACCGGACTCGAGACGGGCGATCAGCCGGTGCTCGCGCCACAGGTGCTGCGTTACCCCGAGCTCGACGAGGATGCCTACCTGGCCGTCACGCCGATCGTCGAGCATCTGCGGGCGGAGCCCGGCCGCTACGCGACCTGGGCTCCCCCCTCCTCGTTCTTCGAGAAGGGCTACCTCTGGATGAAGTCGCCCGACGACTGGCCGGCGCTCGCACCCAACCGCGGCTCGGTGTTCGGGGTCCCGGACGCCCTCGGGTACAACCCCGTCCAGCTCCCCCGCTACCGGCGGTACATGAGCGCCACGAACGACCTCTCACTCTTCTACAACGCGTCCGTCCTGAACGCGCCGTCGCGCGAGGACGTCCGCCTCCTCGGGCTCCGCTACCTCGTGGTCCCCACGGGCCTGACGCCGCCGGTGTCCGGCCGGATCGTCGAGCGGGCGGGCCACTACTCGCTGTGGGAACTGGACGATCGGCAGCCGCTCGCCACCGTGTCCGACCGAGCCGACGGCGTGCGCGACCTCGACGCCGCCTTGGAGGCGGTCACGACGGACGGCTTCGATCCGGCCGAGCGCGCGGTGATCGAACAGCCGGACGTCTCCACGTGCGCCGGCGACTGTCGCCCAGCCGCCACGGCGACCGTGACCTCCGTCTCCGATGCCGAGCTCCGGATCGAGCTGCCGCCGGACGCGCCCGGGATCCTGACGGTCCGGAACGCCTACGACCCCGGCTGGCGGGCAGCGATCGACGGCGTCCCCGCGCCCACGGCCCCCGTCGACGCCTTCCTCCAGGGCGTGATCCTGCCGGGAGAACGGCCGCGGGAGGTCGTGCTCACGTACCACGACGACGCGGTGATCACGGGACTGTGGCTCGGCGGCGTCGTGTGGGCGCTGCTCCTCGCCGCGCCGCTCGTCGTGCGCTCGGTCGAGCGGCGCCGGGCGTCCGCTACGCGGCCTCGCCCTGCGCCGCCCGACGCCTGAGCTCGGCCTCGATGAAGCGGTCCAGATCGCCGTCGAGGACCCGGGCCGGATCGCCGATCTCGACCTCCGTCCGGTGGTCCTTGACCATCTGATACGGAGCGAGCACGTACGAACGGATCTGCGAGCCGAAGTCCACGGCCTTGCGTTCGCCGCGGAGCTCATCCAGCTCCTCGTCCCGCTTGTGCCGCTCGAGCTCGGCGAGCCGAGCCTTCAGGATCCGCATCGCGACCGCGCGGTTCTGGAGCTGCGACCGTTCGTTCTGGCACGCGACGACGATCCCCGTCGGCAGATGCGTGATGCGGACGGCGGAATCGGTGGTGTTCACGGACTGCCCGCCGGGTCCGGACGAACGGAACACGTCGACCCGGAGATCGTCCTCGGGGATCTCGACCTCCTCCTCCTCGGCCTGCTCGAGTAGCGGGATCACGTCGAGGGCCGCGAACGACGTGTGGCGTCGCTTCTGGGCGTCGAACGGGCTGATCCGAACGAGCCGGTGGACGCCGCGCTCGGCCGACAGGAGGCCGTACGCGTTCGTCCCGTGGACCATGAACGTCGCCGACTTGATGCCCGCCTCCTCGCCGTGGTGGACCTCGTCGACCTCCATCCGGAAGGCCTGCTTCTCGGCCCACCGGCCGTACATCCGCAGGAGCATGTCGGCCCAGTCCTGCGACTCCGTGCCCCCGGCGCCGGCCTGGAGCGTCGCGATCGCGGCGTGGTCGTCGTACGGACCGGAGAGGAGCGCGGTGAGCTCCACGGCCTCGAGATCGCGCTCCAGACGCTCGAGCCCGGTCTCGAGCTCTCGCGTCAGGTCGGGGTCCGCCTCGTCCTCGAGCAGCTCGTCGGTCGCCTCGAGGTCGCCGAGGGCTCGCTCGAGCCGTTCGTACCGGTCGATCCGATCCTTCAGCCGGAACAGGCGCCGGGTCAGCTCCTGCCCGTGCGCGGGGTCGTCCCAGATCGAGGGGTCGGACGCCTCGCGCTCCACCCCCGCGAGCTGTGCGCGCTTCCCATCGACGTCAAAGGAACTCCTTCGCGGAGAGGATCCGACCACGTAGGGAACGGAGACGATCGGTCTGCTCGCTCATGGCGCGAGCATACCCTCGGCGGTCCGCGTTCCCGCCGGGGTGACGAACGTCACGCCGCTCGTGTGTTCCCGACCACCGTCGTCACGGACCCGCGACCTTATGGTGCGCGAAGGGAAGGAGGTCGATGTCGTGAGCACGTACGCCGAGACGATCCGACCGGGGATCTCGTGGAACGCGACGCGGGCGGCGAGCGTGCTGATGGTCGTGATCCTCGCGGTGATCGCCCTGGTCTTCTGGCCGTCCTTCGACGCCTCGGAGCCGGAGCTCGTGCCTCCGCGGACGACCCATGGCGTCGCGGCCCCCCACCAGCCGATCGTGGTCGACGGCGCGGTCTGCGTGCAATGCCGGCCGTGACCTGAGGACGAGAGGTACCCCCCTCTCATCGGCGGCCGGCCGGGCGGGAGCCCGGTCGGCCGCCTCCTTCCTCTCTGCGGATCTGTCCGGTCCGCTCGGACGCTCGTGAGACGCCATCCCCCTTCCCGCGGAACCGATCCCGCGACACGTCCCCGGGGTGGCGAACGTCACCCCGGGACCGTGCGGGCGGGCACCGACCCGCGAAGCGCGTCTCCCTAGGTTGCTCACCAGGAACGAGGGTCCTGCGGGACCAGGGAGAGGAGGAGCCATGAGCGCCCAGGGAGCAACCGTCCGGAGAGGGACCGCCCACCTGCCGATGTGGCCGCTGGCCGTGCTCGTCGCAGCCGCCGTCGCAGTCGCGATCGGGATCTCCTGGATCGACCGACCGGGGACGACCACGAACGTCCTGCCAACCGGACCCGAGGTCGGGATCTCGCACGCGACCCCGAGGTTCGACTACGTGCCGGCCACCGACTTCCCGGGCCCCTACGGGGTGCCGGTCGCGGGTGCCGGATCCACCGGCAGCTCGAACGTGAGCCCCCTGGCGGAGGACTACGTGGCTGCCACCGACTTCCCCGGCCCGTATGGGGTGCCGGTCGCCGAGGTCGGCGTCGGGACCGCGGGCGACGGAGCGTTCACCCCGACGCTGGGTGTTCGGCCCCGCATGACGGGTGACACGATCTGCGGGCAATGCCGATAGGTCCTCCCACACGGGAGCGGAAGGGGCCGGCGCGACGCGCCGGCCCCTTCCGTCGTGTTTCGGGCTCCCGGCGCTAGGCCACCGCGCCGTGGCACTTCTTGTACTTCCGGCCGCTGCCGCAGGGGCACGGGGCGTTCCTCGGCACCTTGTCGCTGATCACCTGGTTCGGGTTCGCCGCTTGCGCCGACCCCGAACCCTCCTCCTGGTCGTCCCCGTGGCGCTCCCGGACCGCGCCGACGCGCTGCGCCGCGGCACGCCGCTGCTGTTGTTGCTGCTCCGGCCGGACGAGCTCGACCCGATAGATGTAGCGGACGAACTCCGTCTGGATCGTGGACGTGAGCTCTTCGAACATGTCGAAGGCCTCGCGCCGGTACTCGGTGATCGGGTCCTTCTGCGCGTAGCTCCGGAGGTAGATGCCCTCCTGGAGGTAGTCCATCTCGTACAGGTGCTCGCGCCAGCGTGTGTCGATGATGTTCAGGAGCACCACCCGCTCGAGCTCGCGCATCGTCTCCGCCCCGAGCGCGTTCTCCTTGGCCGCGTACGCGGCCAGCGCATCCTCGACGAACGCGGCCTGCAGCGCCTCCGTGTCCCCGATCTCGGCGATCCGATCGTCGGTCAGCGTGACCGGGTAGACCTCGGCCAGCGCGGTGCGGAGCCCCTCCCGGTCCCACTCCTCGGCGAAGACGTCGGGCGGACAGTAGGTCGCGACGGTGGCTTCGACCACGTCGCGGACGAACCCCAGCGCCTCCTGGCGCATGTCGCCACCCTCGAGGATCTTCCGGCGATCCGCGTAGATCACGGTCCGCTGGCCGTTCATCACCTCGTCGTACTTCAGGACGTTCTTGCGGCGCTCGTAGTTGAGCTCCTCGATCTGGCCTTGGGCGTTCTGGACGGCCCGGGTCACCATCTTCGACTCGATCGGCTCGCCCTCCGGCCACTTGAGCCGCTCCATGATCGAGGCGACGCGGTCCGACGCGAACATCCGCATCAGGTCGTCCTCGAGGGAGAGATAGAACTCCGACGCCCCCGGGTCGCCCTGCCGTCCCGATCGTCCTCGGAGCTGGTTGTCGATCCGCCGGGACTCGTGGCGCTCGGTCCCCAGGACGTAGAGGCCGCCGAGCTCCACGACCTCGTCGTGCTCGGCGTCGGTCTGGGCTCTGAACTTCTGGAAGAGCGGCTCGTACTCGGCCTCGTAGGCCGCGCGCTCCTCCTCGTCCATCTCGAACAGCAGGTACCGGTCGTTGTCGAAGCCGCGCGCCGCCATCTCTTGGCGCGCGAGGTATTCGGGGTTCCCGCCGAGCAGGATGTCGACCCCGCGGCCGGCCATGTTCGTCGCGACGGTCACGGCCCCCTTGCGCCCGGCCTGGGCGACGATCGTCGCCTCCTTCTCGTGGTTCTTCGCGTTCAGGACGTTGTGCTTCACGCCTCGACGGTTCAGGAGCCCGGAGAGCTTCTCGGACTTCTCGATCGACACAGTGCCGACGAGGATCGGCTGGCCGGTCGCATGACGGTGGATCAGCTCGTCCACGAGCGAGGTCCACTTCGCGTCCTCGTTCTTGAAGATCAGGTCCTGGAGGTCGTCGCGGATCATCGGACGGTTCGTCGGGATCTCCGTCACGCCGATCGAGTACGTCTCCTCGAACTCGGTGAGCTGCGTCTTCGCCGTCCCGGTCATCCCCGCGAGCTTGTCGTACATCTTGAAGTAGTTCTGGATCGTGATCGTCGCGAGCGTCTGGTTCTCCTCCTTGATCCGGACGCCCTCCTTCGCCTCGATCGCCTGGTGCAGGCCCTCCGAGTACCGGCGGCCCTCGAGGATCCGGCCGGTGAACTCGTCGACGATCTTCACCTCCCCGTTCTGGACCACGTACTCGTCGTCGCGCCGGTACAGCTCCTTCGCGCGCAGCGCGTTGTGGAGATGGTGGACGAGCATCGTGTTCGCGTGGTCGTAGAGGTTGTCGACGTTCAGCAGCTGCTCGACCTTGGTCACCCCGGCCTCGGTGACCGCCACCTGGAACTTGGCCTCCTCGACCTCGTAGTGCTCGTCCCGCTTCAGCTGCGGCGCGATCCGTGCGAACGTCTGGTACCACTTCGCGCTGTCCTGCACCATCCCGCTGATGATCAGCGGCGTGCGGGCCTCGTCGATCAGGATCGAGTCGACCTCGTCCACGATCGCGAAGTGGTGGCCGCGCTGCACGGTGTGCTCGAGGCGCATCGCCATGTTGTCCCGGAGGTAGTCGAAGCCGAACTCGTTGTTCGTGCCGTACGTGATGTCGGCGCCGTACGCGGGCCGGCGCTGCTCGGGGGTCATCTGCGACTGGATCAGGCCGACGTCGAGTCCGAGGAACCGGTAGATCCCGCCCATCCACTCCGAGTCCCGCTTGGCCAGGTAGTCGTTCACCGTGACGAGGTGCACGCCCTCGCCCTCGAGGGCGTTCAGGTACCCAGGCAACGTCGAGACCAACGTCTTGCCCTCGCCCGTTCGCATCTCGGCGATGCCACCGTGGTGCAGCGCCGCGCCGCCCATCAGCTGGACGTCGAAGTGTCGCTGGCCGATCGTGCGCCGCGCCGCCTCGCGCGTCACGGCGAACGCTTCCGGGAGGAGATCGTCGAGCGACTCGCCCCCCTGCAGCCGTTCCCGGAACTCGATCGTCCGGTGGGCGAGCTCCTCGTCGGAGAGATCCTCGATCTCCGGCTCCCACGTGTTGACGAGCTTGGCGATCTGCTCCAGCTCCTTGCGGCGCCGGCCTTCGCCGATGTTGCTGAACCTGTCGATCAGGGGCACGGCTCGTCCTTTCGGGCCCTCAGGCGTCGCCGCCGCCGAAGGGATGTCGGGGAGTCCATCCTACCGGCGGTTCCGCTCAGGTTCGGGCGGCGACGGGGTCCCGCAGGCGCACGACGAGGACGAGCGCCGCACCCACGAGCGCCGCGAGCACGATCGCCAGGAGCCCGTAGCCGGCCGCCTCGAGCACGATGCCCCCGATCAGACCGGCCGCGGCCGAGCTCATGTTGACGAGGAGGTCGGTGAAGCCGAGGGCGCCGGAGCGCTCGTTCGGGGCCGTGATGTCACTGATCACCGCGGTGGCGCCGAGGAACGTCGCCGACCAGCCGAGCCCGATCGCGAACAGGCCGACGCCGACCACGGTCGCGCTCAGCTCGGTGGCCGCGATCAGCGCGCCGCCGATGCTGATCGCGCAGCCGGCGACGAGCGCGGCGCGACGGCCCACCCGGTCCATCCAGCGGCCGATCAGCGGCGCGAACGCGAACATGCCCGCGATGTGGATGCTGATCACGAACGAGATCGTCGTCCCGCCGTGATGGGCGTGATCGAGAGCGGTCGGGGTGACACCCATCACGCCGACCATCGCCATCTGGCCCACGGCGGCCGCCAGGATCGCCGTGCGGAACGCCGGCTCCCCGTGGAGCAGCGCTCGCGGTCTCCGCCCGCCTTCCCGGCGCACGGACGGCTCGACGACCGCCAGGTCACGGGGGTCGGGGCGGACCATGAGCCCACACGTGATCGCGCCGATCGCGCCGGCGATCGGCACGATCCACGGGAGCAGCGAGCCCTCCCCGGCCACGTCTACGATCGCGGCCGCCGCCAGCGGGCTCAGGACGGCGCCGACCGTTCCGGCGGCCAGGAGGATCCCCACCGCCTTGCCGCGCCGCTCCGCCGGGTACATGTCGGCGACCGCCCCGCGGCCCAGGTTCGCGCCGCCGAGCGCGATCCCGAACGGCACGGTGCTCGCGAGCAGGCCCCAGAACGACCCCGCCTGGATCGAGAGCGCCGCGGCGGCCGCGGCGCCGCCCACGAGGACGTAGGACAGGAGCAGCCCGGGGCGTCGTCCCACGCGGTCCATCCACCGGCCGATCAGGGCGGCGCCGCCGGCCGCTGCCAGGAAGTACACCGCCCACAGGAGGCCGGCGGCCCCCTCGCGGCCCGAGATCCGGGACGCGGCGGGGCCGCCGATCACGAGCATAACCGGGAACGTCGTCTGCACGAATCCCTGCGCGAACGCGAGCAGGACCGTGTTCCGGCGGACGAGCCGGCCCCGCTCCGTGCCGATCGTCGAGGCCTCCATAGGTGGGCCGCATCCTATCCCGGCGTAACCGCGGCGCGGTCGGCTCGCCGTGCGAAAGATCTCGCGCTGCCGGCTCGGCGACCCGTCCGCCTTAGAGCGGCTCCGACAACGCCCCGAGGCGCTCGACGAGCCGCGCGTTCTCCGTGTAGTCGACGGGCACGGCGATCACCGACACGGCGTCGTCGTCGAGCGCCTTCCGGAGCGTCGGCAGGAGCTCGGAGGCGGACTCGATCGCGTATCCCTTCGCGCCGAAGCTCTCCGCGAACCGCACGAAGTCGGGGTTGCCGAACGACACGGCGGAACGACGGCCGAAGTGGATGTCCTGCTTCCACCCGATCAACCCGTAGCCTCCGTCGACCCACACAACCACGACGAAGTGGGCCTCTTCGCGCACGGCGGTCTCCAGTTCGGCGGCGCTCATCAGGAACGCGCCGTCGCCGATCGCGGCGAGGACCTTCCGTTGGGGATGCAGGAGCTTCGCGGCGAAGGCGCCGGGCAGCGAGAACGCCATCGTGGCCAGGCCGTTGGAGATCAGACAGGTGTTGGGAACGAACGTCGGGAAGAGCCGCGCCATCCAGATCTTCACCCCGCCGGTGTCACAGAGCACGATGTCCTCGCGGCCGAGCGCCTCACGCACGTCGTGGACGATCCGTTGCGGCCGGACGGGGAACGCGTCGTCGGTCGCGCCGGAGGCCAACTCCTCCCGCACGGCGCGCTCGCCCGGCTGCTCGCGCTCGCGGCGCGGCAGCTCCGCCGCCGCGGCCGCGATCGCGTCCAGCGACTCCGCGATATCGCCCTGGACGCCGACCTCGAGCTCGTACGCGTCGTCGACCTCGGCCACGGTCCGATGGATGTGCAGGATCCGCTTGTCCCGCCCCGGGTTCCATCGTTCCGGCGCGTACTCCACCAGGTCGTAGCCGACCGCGACGACGACGTCGGCCTCGTCGAACCCGAAGTTCGCGTAGTCGCGGACCATGAATCCGATGGTCCCGAGCGCGTTCGCGTGATCGTCGGGGAACACGCCCTTCCCGAGGAACGTCGTGGCGACGGGCAGGTTCAAAGCCTCGGAGAACCGCACCAACGCGTCCGTGGCCCCGTCCCGCGCGACGCCCGGGCCCGCGAGCACCACGGCGCGTCGCGCCTCCCCGATGACCTGGACGGCGCGCCCGACCTGGGCCTCGGACGGCGCCGGGTCGACGGGCACGTTCACCCGAAGCGGCCGACGATCGGTCGTCTGCTCCGCGACGTCCTCGGGGAGGATCAGGAACGTCGCGCCGGGGCGTTCGGTCCTCGCCTGCTTGAACGCCTTGCGCACCATCTCCGGCATCGCCTCGGCGACCGTGACCATCCCGCCCCACTTCGTGATCGGCTGGAAGAGCCGGATCAGGTCGACGGCCTGATGGGATTCCTTGTTGATCCGGTTCAAGCCCGCCTGCGCCGTGATCGCGACGAGCGGATGGGAGTCGAGATGCGCGTTCGCGATCCCGAGCATCAGGTTGATCGCGCCGGGACCGAGCGTCGCCAGGCATACGCCGGGCCGCCCGGTGAGGGCCCCGTACGTGTCGGCCATGAACGCCGCGCCGCGTTCGTCGCGCGTCGTGATGAAGCGGATCGACGAGTCGTGCAACGCGTCGATCGTGTGGAGGTTCTCCTCGCCGGGGAGCCCGAAGACGTACTCCACGCCCTCGTTCTCGAGACACTCCACGAGGACGCGTGCGACGCTCCGCTCGTTCCGCTCACCGCCCATGAACGGCAGGCTACCCGCACGGGTCGCGGGTACGCTCGCGACGATGGACTTCCGCGAGGTCGTCGGACGCAGGCGGATGGTACGCCGGTTCGCGCAACGGCCGGTGCCACGCGGCGTCGTGGACCGGATCCTCGACATCGGTCGACGGGCGCCGTCGGCCGGCTTCTCGCAGGGGCTCGAGCTGCTGGTCCTCGACGCGCCCGAGACCGTGGCAACGTTCTGGGAAACGACGAGCGACCCGGACTTCGGCTGGGACCCCGACGAGGTGGCGAACGGTCCGACGGTCCTGATCCTGCCGCTCCCCGACGCGCGTCGCTACGTCGAGCGCTACTCGCAGCCGGACAAGATCGCGTTCGGGATGGACGAGGAGGACAACTGGCCGGTGCGGTTCTGGGAGATCGACGCCGCGATGAGCGCGATGCTGATCCTCCTCGCCGCTGTCGACGAGGGCCTCGGGGGCTGGTTCTTCGGCATCACCCACGGCGAGCGGGAGCTGCTCGATCGGTTCGGCGTCCCCGAGCACGTCCGTCCGATCGGGATCATCGGCCTCGGCTACCGCGCCGAGGACGAGGAGCCGTCCGGCTCGTGGATGAAGCTTCGGCGGCGCGCGTTCGAGGAGCAGGTCCACCGCAACGGCTGGTGAGGGTCGTTCGGGCTACGACCGGAGGTACAGCTGGCGGGTGAGCTGCGCCTGCGCCACGTGCTCCCGGAGATGCTCCAACGCGTGGAGCAACGCCCACGCGCTCGACACGGGGTCGTCGTCGGGGACGTCCCGTTGGGCCCCGGGGTCGAACGGCTCCTGGGGGTCGAGCTGCGCGAGGCAGTCCGTGGCCATCGCGTCCACGAACGCGAGGAGCTCGTCGACGCTCCCCGTCTCCGCGACGAACTCCGACGGTCGGTCCCGGTCCGGGAGCGGCGCGCCCCGCGCGATCGTCAGCCACCACCGAGTGCTGTGCATCCCGTGGGTCGCGAGGATCGTGAGGGTGTTGCTGTCCTCCGCCGGCGGGCGCCAGGCGAGCGCCTCGGGTGGGAGCCCGTCGATCGCCTCGCGCATCTCCGCGAGCTCCTCCTCGAAGAGCTCGCGCGCGGCCGCGATCGTGGGGTCGGCCATGGGGGTGCTAGGCGCCGATCACGTGATCTCGATCATCTTCTCGCGCACGGCGTAGACGACCGCCTCCATGCGCGAGTGCAGATGGAGCTTCTCCAGGATGTTGCGGATGTGGTTCTTCACCGTGTTCTCGGAGATGAACAGCTTCTTCGCGATGTCGCGGTTGTTGAGGCCCTGGGCGACGAGCCGAAGGACCTCCATCTCGCGGTCGGTGAGCTTGGGCGCCGGCATCTGCGGTCGCTCGTCGGCCTCCTTCGAGATCGCGGCGAACTCGGTGAGCAGCTTCGACGCCATCGAGGGCGAGATCCGCGACTGCCCGGCCCACACGCTCCGGATCGCGTCGGCGACCTCCTCGATCGGGATCTCCTTCAAGAGGTACCCGGCGGCACCCGCCTTGATCGCGTCGTACAGGTCGCCCTCGTCGTCGGAGATCGTCAACATCAGGATCTTCGCGTGCGGCAGCAGCTCCTTGATGTGGCCCGCGGCCTCGATACCCGAACGCTTGGGCATCCGAACGTCCATGAGCACGACGTCGGGCATCAGCTCCTGGGCCTTCTCGACGGCCTCCTCGCCGTCGGAGGCCTCGCCGACGAGCTCCAGGTCGTCCTCGTCCTGCAGCACCATCTCGAGGCCACGCCGGAACACCGCGTGGTCGTCCACGATCATCACGCGGAGCCGCTCGGCGGAGCCCTTGTCGCCCTGCGCCATGTCACCCTGTCTCGTCGGGGGGCTGAGGAGTCGTCCCCCGGAATCGTACCCCCCTGTGCCAGCGACGGAGCCGACGTCCGTGATGATCGCGGAGCTGCCGCTCGAGCTTCTCCGCGACCGTGTCGAGCGCCGTCCGGACGTCGTGGGCCTCCGCGTGCGCACGGAACGTCTTGCGAGGGATCCGCAGCGCGGCCTTGATCATCTTCAGGCCTTGCGGGCTGGGATGGTGCTCGGAGACGAGCTCGATGTCGAGCCGGACCGTCCGCGGCTCGATGCGCTCGAGGCGCGCGAACTTGTGCTCCGCCTGCCGGCGGACGTCGCCGGAGACCGGCACGCCGCGGCCGGTGAACGTCAGCTCCATCCACGGCCCTCCGGGGACGGCGCTCCCGGGAAGCGGTGCTCCCGCCCGGCTGACCTGGTCTTTGACCCCACACCCGCCTGCGGGGGTGTCCGCCGGCGGCCCGTGCGGATCGCTGGAACCACCGACTCGCACCCTCTCCCGGCACTCCCGTGGGACGCCGGGGCAGGGCTTACTTCTAAACCGCTCCATGCTCGGCGACCAAAGGGCGCCTTACGTGGGTCGTTTCGCCCGCGGCTGGCATCGACTACCGGGGTGGATCCCCGGGCAACCACAGACCCGGACGGGAGCACGCCGGAAGTATAGGCACGGCCTCAGGGTCGACGCGACCTTCGGGGCCCGGTCGGGCGATCGGTGAACGAGCGGCACGCGGTGAGCAGGTGGATCTCGCGGGCGCCGGCGTCGGCGAGCGCCCTGGCGCACGCCGACGCCGTCGCGCC
>DASUPO010000052.1:0-64952 GCA_036281075.1 Actinomycetota bacterium
GGACCGCGCCCGCCACGTCGACGATCAGCGTGGGCACCGGCGACGGGCTCGCGGAGACCGCTCCATCCGCGCCCGGAGCCTCGGCCGCGATCGTCACCGGCTTGGGCAAGGACCGCGCGTACCAGAGCCCGGCGCCGCCCATGAGGGCGACGAGCACCACGATCAGTCCGGCGATCTCACCCCGCGAGAGCATGTCGAGCCGGTCTCGGAGCGACATGCGAGCGACGCTATGGCGGTGACCGCCATCGCGCCGTGAGCCACGTCACGCCGCTCGGAAGTCCTCGACCCTCAATCCCTCGATCACGCGAGGAACGAACCCGTTGCCGCGCAACCCGTAGATGCTCGCGAAGACGTTGCCGTTGCCGAGACAGGCGGCACCGTAGTCCGGGCTCACCTCCGTTTCGAAGCCAGCACAGTCGCTGAGCCCGAGGAAGATCGTCGAGTCCAGCTGCGAGACGATGTCCTCCTCTGGGCGGGCGTCCCCGAACGCGAGCTGCGGGCCGCCCGCTTCCCCGAACCCTTGGGCGAGCTCCGCCTCCCCGGTGGCGACGACGAACGGGAACCCGGTCGCCGACTCCCGGAGCTCGAGGGAGGCGGTGATCGCGGCCACGTCGGCCAGATCTTGGAAAGGGACCAGCACCGACCACGTCCTGAGCTCGAACCGGATCCACGCTCGGATCTGCAGACGCTCGCCGGACTTCGCCGGCAAGACCTCGACGCCGCCCGAGGACGTGTTGACCAAGGTGCTGCCCTCGCTCGTGTCGACGAAGTCGTCGAGCGGCGCGTCCGGCGCATGGAGGAACAGGATCGGACCCTGGTACCGCCCTCGGAACAGGTAGGTCACATCCGGCTGGACGCCGACCTCTTCCAGAACGAGCTCGCTCGGGAACACGAGCGTCGCGCGGCTGCCGTCGGGGAAAACCACCGGCATCCGGGTCTGCGCTCCCTCGCGGACCACGCCTGGGATGAACGGTTCCGGGTCGACCACCTCCCCGAGGCCGCTTCCGTCGCCCACCGCCGGGTTGTAGACCGACAGACGCCGCTCGAGCAGGCCCTGTCCGCCGTACAGATGCGCGGAAACGAACACGACGTTCCCGGCGGCCACCGGTTCCAACACCCAGCAGCAGCCTTCGGGGGCAGGCCTCAGATCCAGCGGCGCGAGGCGCCATCGGTCGCCTCCTGGCTCGGAAACGATGGTCTGGCCGCAGAACTCGCCGAACACGATCCGCGAGGTCGCCACACTCTTCGGATAGCACTCGGAGAAGTCGAGCGGCGTATCCGGGAGGGAACGCCACGAATCGGTAGCTGGGCTATAGGCCGCGGTTGCCTGGTCGTAGTCCCAGGCGATCATCTCGCCGTCGAGCCAGGAGGCTGTCATCGCCTGCGGCGAGAGGCCCGAGGGTGGAAGCCTCCGCCACGTATCCGTCGCCGGGTCGTACGCGATCCCGATCGCGGTCGGCGTGTCGGCTCGGTTGTGCGGGTCGAGCGCCGCGCCGAACACGATCATCTCGTCGCCGGTCCAGACGGCCGAGCCGTCCGTGATGTCGGTCGGTGCCTCGGCGATCCGTCGCCAGGAGTCGGTCGACGGGTCGTAGGCGGCGCCGTCGCGCATCCGGGGAGTCCGCTCTGTGCTTCCCCACACGATCAGCTCGGTGCCGGTCCATACCGAGAATGGCGACCGAGCGGAGAGCGGCGAGGGCGGCAGGGTCCGCCAGATCCTCGCGACCGGGTCGTACGCCGCGCCGTCGTCGAAGTACGGGGGTTCGCGGAAGCCGCCGTCCCACCCCCCCCAGATCAGGAGCTCGCTCCCGGTCCAACCGAAGGCCGGATCGGAGCGACCGGTGAGCGGCGACGCCGGAAGCGCGGTCCAGCGCTGTTCCAGCGGGTCGAACGCGAACCCGCCCGCCTGTGGATCCTCGTTCGAGCCCACGAACTCGTACCCGCCCCAGACGAGCAGCTCCGAACCGGTCCAGGCGGTGGCGGCGCCGCTCCGGTTCTCGGGCGGCGCTGGCAGTTCGCTCCACCCGGTCGGCAGCTCCGCTGCGAGGTCGACCGCGGCCGGCGCGGGCCTCGGCGTCGGCAGTCGATCGGGGTTCGCGATGTCCCAGGCGAACGCGACCGCGACGGCGAAGACGGCGAACGCGAGGGCGCCGACCGCCACCCGGCGGGCGGCGCCCCGGGGCGACTCGAGGGCGCGCGGCGGCGCCTCCGGCGCCGCCGCCCGCCGCCTCGCCTCGGCCCACAGCTCCGGCGCCTCGACCCCGTCGACGGCGCGGAAGCGCTCCTTCAGCTCAGGCATCCTCGTCCTCCAACAGTTGCCGCAACCGCTTCCGAGCCCGGTGCACGTGGACGCCGACGGCCGACGCCGACGAGCCCAACGCCTTGGCGATCTCCCGGTGGGACCACCCGGCATAGTCGGCGAGGACGACCGAGGATCGCTGCATCCGTGGCAGGCGCCCGAGCGCGCGCCACAGGTCCACGAACGGCTCCGGCATCCCGATCATGGGCTCCCGCTGCTCGGATCCCTCCACACGACCTCGCTCCTTCAGCTCGCCGGCCGCGATCCGGAACGCCGCCCGCCAGACCCACGCGGCGGGGTCGCGCACCGCGCGACCCCGGCGCAGCGCCTGCGCGAACGCCTCCGCCACGGCGTCGTCCGCGACCTCGCGGCTCCCGAACGCCAGCAGGACGGCCCGCCACAGGCGATCGGCCTGCTCTCGGTACACGCGTTCGAGCCGCCCCTCGACGCTTCCAGATCCCGCACGGTCGCGTTCGACGTCCGCCTCCACGACCTCATCCTTCACCTCGGTGGGACAGGGTGGAAGCGCCGCCGGTTCCTTAACCGCTCGGACCGGATCCGCCGGCCGTTGCCGCCGTTCGGCGCCGTCCGGCAAGGTGGACGGGTCGATGGGCGCGAAGGCGAAGGACCGGAAGGACCGCCACCACCCGGGTCGCGGGCGGCTCCGGGGGTTCGGCTACTTCGGGCGCCTCGGCCCGGGGTTCGTGACGGGCGCCGCGGACGACGACCCCGCCGGGATCGGCACCTACTCGCAGATCGGCGCCTCGTTCCGGTTCGACCTGGTCTGGACGGCGCCGCTCTCGCTCCCGCTCGCCGCGGCGGTCCAGGAGACGGCGGCACGGCTGGGCCTCACGACCGGCCGCGGGCTGATGTCCCTGATCAAGGAGCGGTTCTCCGCGTGGGTGATGTGGGTCGCCGTGGTCCTCGTGGTGGGTGCCAACGTCTTCAACATCGGCGCCGACCTCGGCTCGATGGCCGACGCGCTCAAGCTCCTGGTCCCGGTCCCCTTCGCCGTCCTCGTGATCGTGATGACCGCGGTGATCCTCGCGCTCGAGGTGTTCGTCACCTACGACCGGTACGCGATCGTCCTCCGTTGGCTCGCGCTCTCGATCCTCGCCTACGTGATCGAGCTGGTCGTCGTCGACGTCGACTGGTCCGCCGTCGCCGCCGGCCTCGTCCCGTCGTTCCACGCGAACGCCGCCTTCGTCGAGGCGCTCGTCGCGATCTTCGGGACGACGATCTCCCCGTACCTCTTCCTGTGGCAGGCCGGCGAGGAGATGGAGGAGGTCAAGGCGAAGAAGATCACGCGCGTCGACGCGACCCAGGTCAAGGCGATGCGGGTCGATGTGTTCTCCGGGATAAGCGCCGGCATCCTCGTGATGTTCGCGATCATGGTGACGGCGGGCTCCACGATCGGCGCGCAAGGAGCCACCCAGATCAGGACCGCGGACCAGGCGGCGAAGGCGCTGGAGCCGATCGCCGGACAACTCTCCTCGACGCTTTTCGCGCTCGGGATCGTGGGAACCGGCCTCCTCGCGATCCCCACGCTGGCGGGCTCGGCCGCGTACGCCCTGTCGGAAGCGTTCGGCTGGCGGGAGGGTCTGGGCCGTTCCGTGCGGCAGGCGCCCGGCTTCTACGGGGTGATCTCCGCCGCGATGCTGCTCGGCCTCCTGCTCAACTTCGTCGGGATCGACCCGATCCGGGCGCTGTTCCTCTCGGCGATCCTGAACGGTCTCGCAGCGCCGCCCCTGATCCTGCTGATGCTGATCCTCTCAAGGTCGGGGAAGGGCCCGAGGGAAGGTGGATGGCTGTCGACCGTCCTCGTATCGATCGCGCTCGGCGTGATGACCCTGGCGGCGATCGCCTACCTCGTGACGCTCGTCGCGGGGTGAGACCGCACCCCTTCAGCGCGTCACGAGGTTCACGAGCTTCGGCGCCCTGACGATCTCCTTCACGACCTCTCGGCCGGCGATCGCCCGCCCGACCTTCTCCGAGGCACGCGCCAGCCCCAGGCAGCGCGCCTCGTCGGCGTCGGCGGGCACCTCCACCTTGTCGCGGACCTTCCCGTCCACCTGGATCACGAGCGTGACCGTGTCCTCTGCCGCCAGCGCCTCGTCGAACGTGGGCCAGCGGGACACGTGGACGGAGTCCGCGTGTCCCAGCACCTCGCGCCAGAGCTCCTCGGCGGCGAACGGCGCGAACGGCGCGAGCATCTGCGTGAGCGCCTCCGCGGCGCCGCGCGCGGCGCCGCCGGCGTCGAGCGCGGCACGCATCTCGTTCGTCAGCACCATCAGCTTCGAGATCGCGACGTTGAACCGGAACCGCTCCAGGTCGTCGGTGACGCCCTCGATCGTCCGGTGCGTCAGCCGCACGAGCTCGGACGGCTCCTCGCCGCCGCGCTCCGCGGCCTCACCGACGGCCGCGAACACGCGACCGAGCCAGTGGTGGACGCCCGGCCGCCGGTCCGGGTCGCCCGCGATCAGCTTCCAGTCGATGTCGTCCTCGAAGGGGCCGGCGAACAACATGATCAGGCGCATCGTGTCGGCGCCCCATCGCTCGATGATCGGCATCGGCATCACGAGGTTGCCCTTGGTCTTCGACATCGACGCGCCGTCGTAGATCACCTGGCCCTGGTTCATCAGCCGCGGGAACGGCTCGAGGAACGGCACCATGCCGGCGTCGTGCAGGACCTTCGTAAAGAACCGGGCGTAGAGGAGATGCAGGATCGCGTGCTCGACGCCTCCGGTGTACTGACTGACCGGCCACCGCTCGACGTCCTCGCGCCGGAACGGCCCGTCCTCGTAGCCCGGCGAGCAATAGCGGAAGAAGTACCAGCTCGAATCGACGAACGTGTCCATCGTGTCGGTGTCGCGGCGGGCGTCGCGTCCGCACCTCGGGCAGGTCGTCTTCACGAACCGGTCGTGCCGTGCGAGCGGCGACTCGCCGCCGGGCTGGAAGTCGACGTCCTCCGGCAGCTCGACGGGCAGGTCGGCCACGGGCACCGGGACCTCACCGTGATCCTCACAGTGGATGATCGGGATCGGCGCGCCCCAGTAACGCTGGCGCGAGATCAACCAGTCGCGCAGCCGGTACGTGACCGCCGGCTCGCCGAGCCCCTGCTCCCCGAGCCACTCCGCCACCGCGCCGATCGAGGCCGGCGACGGCTCGCCGTCGAACGGCCCCGAGTTCACCATCACGCCCTCGTGGCCGTGCGCCTCGGTCATCGTGGCCGGGTCGCGGTCCTCGCCGGGCGGCTGGATCACGACGCGCACGTCCAGCCCGTGCTCGCGCGCGAACTCGAAGTCGCGCTGGTCGTGCGCCGGCACCCCCATCACGGCGCCGGTTCCGTACTCCATCAGCACGTACGGCGCGACGAACGTGGGCACGCGCTCGCCGTTCACCGGGTTCACGACGTGGACACCGAGGCGCACGCCCTCGCGGCTCTCGGCCTGCTCGCGGTTCGTGAGCGGCGTCGACTGCAGCCGGTCCAGCATCTCCCGCGCCTCGCGCGACGCACCGCCGGCCCCGGCGAGCGAGGGCACCAACGGGTGCTCCGGCGCGAAGACGAAGAACGTCACGCCCCACAGCGTGTCCGGGCGCGTCGTGAAGACTTCGACCTCGTCGTCCGTCTCGTCGACGCGGAAGCGAACGGTCGCGCCCTCGGAGCGGCCGATCCAGTTCCGCTGCATCGTGATCACGCGCTCCGGCCACTCCTCCAGCGTCCCGACGTCGTCGAGCAGCCGCTGCGCGTAGTGGGTGATCTTGAAGAACCACTGGGTGAGATCCTTCCGGACGACCGGCGTCCCGCAACGCTCGCAACACCCGTTGATCACCTGCTCGTTGGCCAGCACCGTCTGGTCGTTCGGGCACCAGTTCACCGGGGCGTTCTTGCGGTAGGCGAGGCCCATCTCGAACAGCTTCAGGAACAGCCACTGCGTCCAGCGGTAGTACTCGGGGTCGCTGCTGTGGAGCCGGCGGGTCCAGTCGAACGACATCCCCATCCGCTTGAAGGACGCGGCCTGCTGCTCGATGTTCGCGTAGGTCCACTCCTTCGGGTGGATCCCGCGCTTGATCGCGGCGTTCTCCGCGTTCAGGCCGAACGAGTCCCACCCGATCGGATGCAGCACATCGTGGCCCTGCATCCACCGGAACCTCGCGATCACGTCCCCGCCGCTGAAGGCCTCCGCGTGGCCCATGTGCAGGTCGCCCGAGGGGTACGGGAACATGTCGAGCGCGTAGAAGCGCGGGCGCGGATCGCCGGGATCGTCGGAGGCCCGGTACAGTCCCTCCTCGTCCCAGACCCGCTGCCACTTGGGCTCGATCTCGGCGGCGTCGTAGCGATGCATCGGGCCATCGTAGCGGGCCGCCTCCGTACACTGAGCGAACGAACGAGGCCATCGACACCGAGCGCCGGCGCCGGCCGGCGAAGCGCCTGGACCGTCGTGTCCTGAAGGTGTGGTGGACCAGCTGGGCCGCGGTCGTGATCGTCGGCGCGCTCGTCGCCGCCCCGGTCGCCGACGGCGCCGAGGCGTTCGCGGCCTACTGGGGAGGGCTCGGGGTGGCGATCGTCCTGGCCTTCGCGGTCCCGTACCTCCGGTACCGTCGGTGGCGCTACGAGATCCGCGAGCGCGACCTGTTCCTGTCCCACGGCTCCTGGTTCTTCGTGCTCACGCTGATCCCGTTCGATCGGATCCAATACGTCGAGACCCACCAGGGTCCGTTGGATCTCACGTTCGGACTGATGCAGCTGGTCGTGTACACGGCCGCCGGCCGAGCCGCGCGGATCCCCGGCCTCGCCCCTGCGGAGGCCGAGGCGCTCCGAGAGGAGCTCGCGAAGGTTGCGGGAACCGAGAGCGTCTGACCCGATCCCCCCGCGACCCGACGTCGGGTCTGGGCACGTCGCCGGAGGCGACGGGCTCGGCTCGTGGCGCCGCCTCCACCCGGCCGCGATCGCGGTATGGATCTCGGGCCTGGCCGGCGGCTTCCTCCTTCCGATCCTCGTGCTGCTGATCCTCGGCGGTGATCGATCCCCCGTCCTGTTCGCCACGATCTTCGGGGCC
The DNA here is from genome assembly GCA_036281075.1 of Actinomycetota bacterium. GTDB lineage: Bacteria > Actinomycetota > UBA4738 > UBA4738 > HRBIN12 > JAJNBA01. Next base: position 7,360 of record DASUPO010000052.1, read on the forward strand.
GTGGCCGTCGTCGGGTCCGCGGTGCGCTGGACCCGCTTCTGGTACCGGGTCGACGGGCGCACGCTCGTCGTGCGGGGCGGGTTGCTCCAGCGATGGGAGCGGACGCTCCCGCCGGCGAGGATCCAGAGCGTCGACGTCGTGCAGAAGCTCACGCATCGCGTGTTCGGCGTCGTCGAGCTGCGGGTCGAGGTCGTGGGCGGCCAGGGCACGGAGGCCGCGCTCGTCGCCCTCCCTCCCGACGAGGCGGCGTCCCTCCGCGCCCTCTTGATGGCCGACCACGGCGAGGAGGAGCGGGCGCGGGCGGCCCCGACACCACCGCTCGTCCGGATGCGCCCCACGGAGCTGATCCTCGCCGGGCTCACGGGGGGGCGGGTCGCCGTCCTCGCGGCGCTGATCGGATCGGTGTTGCAGCTCCTGCCGGGCGACACGTTCGTCCGGACGTTCGATCGGATCGCGGGGGGCGACCGGTCGAGCCTCGAGACCGTCGCGATCGTCGCCGGCGCCCTGCTGCTGCTGTCGATCCTAGTCTCCCTGATCAGCACGGTCTTCGTCTACTGGAACTTCAGGGCGGTCCGACAGGGCGACCGCCTCGTGATCACCCGCGGGCTCCTGCAGTCGCGACGGTCTGTGGTCCCGATCGCCCGGATCCAGGCCGTCCGGATCGAGGAGAACCTGCTCCGGCGGATCTTCGGCCTCGCGTCCCTGCGGGTCCTCACCGCCGGGTACGGTCGCGGCTCCGGCGACGAGCAACAGTCCAGCACGCTGGTACCGGTCGCGGCGCAGGCCCGATGCGCCGCGGTCGGCGCGGCGGTCCTCGGGTCCGACCGGCTCCCGGAGGTCCGGCTCCAGCCCGCGCCGGGTCGGGCGCTCGCGCTCCGGCTGTGCGCCGCCGGCGTCGTGGCGGTCGGCGCGCTCGCGCTCGTCCTCGTCCTCGCCGAGGGCGACTTCGCCGTCGCCGCGATCCCGGTGCCCCCCATCGCGGCCGCGGTCGCCTACCTGTCCTGGCGCGCGCTCGGGCACGCGATCGCGGATCCGCACGTCGTCGTCCGGTGGGGCGGCCTCGTCCGACGCACGGCGTTCGCTCCCGGAGCGAACGTCCAGCACGTCGTGCTCCGTCGCACGCCGCTGCAGCGAGCGTTCGGGCTCGCGAGCGTGACGCTCGCGATCCCGAAGGCCACCACCGCCGTCACCGACCTGGCGGTCGACGTCGCCGAGGACCGCTTCGAGGAGCTGTCCGAGCGACTGCTCGGCTAGGAAGGCCGGCGGTCCTCCGACCCCCACGGGGACCCGTGGTCCGTGAGCAGATCGAGGAACGGCCTGGGCGGGAACGCCTCGGGGCCGAGGACGCCGCTCCCCGACCACGCGCCGGTCGCGAGCAGCTCGAGGGCGACCACCGGGTTGATCGCCGTCTGCCACACGACGGCCTGCGCGCCGTCGCGGCCCCACGTCTCCTCGTTGTCGACCACGTGATGCAGGTAGACCTCCCGGGCCGATCCGTCGACGCCGAAGCCGGTCACCCACGTGCCCGCACAGGTCTTGCCGGTCATCCGATCACCGAGCGTCATCGGGTCCGGCAGCGCCGCGGCCACGACGTCGCGCGGGGACACGCGAGCGCCGTCGACCTGCAACGGCTCCGTCCGATCGAGCCCCAGCTTCCGCAGCGTCTTCAGGACGTCGATGAACTCGTCGCCGAGCCCGTACTTGAAGGTCACCCGCTCGCACTCGATCCAGCGAGGGACGAGGAGCACCTCCTCGTGCTCCACGTTCACGCACTCGACGGGGCCGATGCCCTCGGGGAACGTGAAGACCTCGGGCTCGCTGAAGGGCTCGGTCGTGAACCAGCCGCGGCCCTTCTCCCAGACGACCGGCGGGTTCAGGCACTCCTCGATCGTGGTCCAGATCGAGAAGCTCGGAGCGAAGTCGTACCCCTCGACGACCAGATCGGCGCCGTCCCGGACGCCGATCTCGTCGATCCGCTCGAACAGCTCGTCGGCGGCGTAGCGGGCGAACACGTCCGAGAGACCCGGCTCGACGCCGATCCCCACGAGGGCCAACAGGCCACGGTCCTCCCACCCGTCGGCGCGGGCGAACTGCTCGTCCCCGAGCTTCACGCCCGCCTCCTCGTAGGGACGGTCCGGGTGCGGCTCGGAGAGCGACATCGCCATGTCCAGGTACGTGGCGCCGACCTCGAACGCGGCGTCGAACACCGGCCTCACGAACCGAGGGTCGACGGCATTCAGGATCGTGTCGCATCGGTTGGTCCGGGCGAGCTCGGCGACGGCCGCGGCGTCGCTCGCGTCCACGCGAGCGGCGGAGAAGCGGTCGTCGCCGTACCGGTCGACGACGCGCCGGGCCTTGGCCTCGTCGTGATCGGCGAAGACGACGTGCTCGTAGAAGTCGCGCCGTGCGGCGATCGGCGCGAACGCCGACCCCACGCCGCCGCAGCCGACCACCAGGACCCTCATCGGCGCGCAGTGTAACGACCGGCCGGTGGGGATTTGACATCCGAACGTATGTTCGGTACGGTTTACGTCTCCTCCCCCGTGACCGAGGAAGGTCCGGGTGCCCCCCTACGAGGAACACGATGACGACGAGCTGATCGACGCGCTCGACGCGTCGCATCGGGACATCGCCCATCTGCAACGTGAGCTCCTGCGTCTCGTCGCCGAGGCTGACCGACGCGGGATCTGGCGACGGTCGGGAGCTCGCGACCTCTCCCACTGGCTCGCGATCCGTCACGGGATCTCCCAGTGGAAGGCGCGTCGATGGGTCGGCGCGGCTCACGCGCTCGAGCACCTGACGGACCTCGGTCACGCGCTCGACGCCGGCGAGCTCGGCATCGACAAGGTGGTCGAGCTCGCCAGGTTCGCCGAGTTCGAGACGGAAGCGGGGCTGATCGCATGGGCCAGGCGCGTCTCGTGCGCGGCGGTCCGGCGGAAGGCCGACGTCGAGGTGCGCCGGACGCTCGACGACGTGCGCGAGGCGGAGCGTGCGCGCTTCCTCAACTGGTGGCACGTCGACGACGGCAACCGGCTGGGGCTCGAGGGAGAGCTCCCCGCCGCGCAGGGCGCGATCGTGGTGAACGCGCTGCAGCGGGTCACGGACTCAATGCCTTGGATGCCGGGAGAGCAGGATCCGAGCTACGCGGAGGCTCGGCGCGCGGATGCGCTCGTCGCCCTGTGCTCCCAACGCATCGCGGAGGACGCCGATCCCGATCGCGCCACGGTCGTGGTGCACGCGAGGCTCGGCGACGTGGCCTCGCGCGGCGCCGGCGAGATCGAGGGTGGCGGTCGACTCCATCCCGAGACGGTTCGACGCCTCCTGTGCGACGCGCGCGTACAGGCAGTCGTAGAGAACGAGGACGGCGAGCCCATCCGCCTCGGCAGGCTGTCCCGAGAGCCGTCGCCGGCGATGATGCGGCAGCTCCGGTACCGGGACAGGGAATGTCGATTCCCGGGCTGTGGTTCGCGGCGCTTCACGCAGGCGCACCACGTCGTGTGGTGGAGGGACGGCGGGACGACCGACCTCGACAATCTCGTGCTCGTGTGCTTCTTCCACCATCGACTGGTCCACGAGCACGGTTGGAGGATCGAGCTCGGACGCGACGGTGTCGTGCGCTGGTTCCAGCCCGAGGGGCGACCTCGTCATCCGTCAGTGCTCGCCCGGGCCGGGCCGCTGGCGTCGTGACCGGCGACGCGCGCCGGGCTGGGTCCGTCATACTGGTGCTCGAGTGATCGCCTGAGGAGGCCTCGCGGGATGCCTGTCGCGCAGAGCTTGACCGACGCCGCTACGTTGCTCGCCTACCGGACCGGGACGCTCGTGCTCGTCGGCGTCGTGCTCGGCGCCGTGCTCGCGATCTACGCGATCTACTGGCTCGTGTTCAGAGCCGGGAAAGGCTAGACGGCCGAAGCGGAGCTATCGCGGCTCCGAAGGCCGCCCGCCGAAGGTCCAGGTGAACATGACCCCGGCCGGCTGCGACTCGCCGCCCGCCTTCGTGTAGGTCGCTCTGGCCGCGGCGTTGTCCTCATCCGTCAGGGCGAACATGCTCCCGCATCCTCGTCCCTGGCAGAGGTCGACGAGCCGCCGCAACAGGGCCGTGGCGATCCCGCGTCCTCGGTACGGCTCGTCGACGCCCAGCTCGTAGAGGAACATCTCGGGCTTCGGCTTGTCGGGATGGAGCAGCTCGACCCCCGTGACGAATCCGGCGGGAGCGTCGTCGATGTACGCGATCAGGAGGTGGTGATGCTCGTCCGCGAGGAACGTGCCGGCCGCAGCTTCGTCGACGGGATCGTCGAAGAGATGGGCCGCCGCGGCCGCCGCCGTCCCGGACGTCACGATCTCGACCCGCACATCCTGGGATCCCATCATCGGGGAGGATATGCGGCCGGGCGACCGCCGTTAGGCTGTTCCGTGTGACGGATCCGACCGGCAGCGGCGCGCCCTCGACCGGGGACCGCCACGCCGGATCGGCAGACGGCTCCTGGATGCTGTGGACGGCCGTCGGGATCATCGGGATCTGGGTCGCCGTCGTTCTCATCAGCGTGTTCTCACCGGACTTCGTCTCTGGCTCGGAGCAGGAGCACCTGCCGCTGGCGGCGTTCACCACGTGGTTCTGGGGCGGCGTCGGCACCCTCATCTTCCTGTGGGCGATGGGCAAGCTCCGCGGCAGTGCCGCGTGGCGGCCCACCTGGATCGGACTCGCTGTCGTGACACTCGTGGTCTGGGGTGCGGCGGCGATCGTCGGGATCGCGGCACCGGTGTTCGAGACCGGCAGCGATCCGACGCAGATCCCGTTCGGCGCGTTCTTGGCCCCGGTCGCGGCCGCCATGCTCACGGCACTGGCCGGGGTGGTCGCGAACGTGTTCCGCCGTGGGGATCCGAACCCTGACCGCTTGGGTGCCAGCCAGAACGGCATGAACGGTAGCTGACCTGCGGAAACGTAGGTCGCGGACCAGCGGGATCGCCACGAGGGAGCGTTGGCGAACAGAGCCAGAACCGTTCGGAACTCGAAGGTCGGTGGGAAGGGTAGTAGGCTGATGAGTCGTCGTCTGGACCGCCGGCGCATGCCGGACTGGCAGCCCTCTCGGCCTGAGAGTAGGGAGGCCAGATGGATGCCTCGTCCGAACCCCGCGTGGAGCTCCGGGAGAAGACGATCATCGTGGAGGTTCCCCGTACCCCCGACCGTTCGAACCTTCAACGGTGTCGCGCTCGTGCGAAGGTGATCGCAGCGAGGGAGGGTCTGCGGACCGAACCTGAAGTCAGCTCGTACGATGGCCGGCCGTTGATGGGTCTGCTGCTAGATCCGCAAGGATGGACCTTCACGTTCAACGAGGCCGGCGACTGAGGCCTGGCACCTGGGTGCCACCGCGGGGCCCATTCCCTCACGGACCGGTGCGAACCCGCAGAGGTATGGACACCGCACGGCGGCGTGAGCGGCTCCTAGAGGTCGTATCGACTCTTGGGGCCACTTCGATGGCCGGTTGGGAACACACCCCTGCCGCGGTCCGAGTAGATGGTTAGCTGGCGACTGGCAGTGCGCGACTCCGTCACTGCTTGAGGTCCCAGCGGCTGCGGTGAAAGATCCAACAGACGGGCGGGTGCATCTAGCAACGTGGTGGACATGGTGCCCTCCCTCGATAGGGGGGCTGCCCACGGCCTCTTCGCGAGCGGTCCCTCTGACTTGCACATCCATTCTCTCACTTCCGGCCCACCACACGACCGGCGACATCCTCCCTGACCACCTCGTCGGTGCCGGCCAGCACGATCATGTGCAACGCCGCCGAACGCGTTTCCCATGGTTGTGGACCCAAGGGGATTCGAACCCCTGACCTCTTGGCTGCCAGCCAGGAGGCGGTAAGCGGTGTGCTCACCTGCAAATATGCAGGGTCTAGACGAGCGAGACGGTCGAAGTTATCGGGTGAGCCGAGGGAGGACTCGCCGTCATGACAGAGCGATACATCTTTGGTGACGAGGCAGGGACGCCTCGGTTTCACCTGAAGGACAGCCGCTACTTCATTCTGACAACGGTCACGCGACCCGACTGCTCGGCCGGGGACGCGTTGCTCACCCTGCGGCGCCAGCTGGCGTGGGAGGGCATCGACACGCACCACTCCTTCCACGCGACAGAGGAGCTCCAGCCGGTGCGCGATCGGGTCTTCGATGTGATCACCGCCCTCGACTTCTTCATCGACGCCACTGTCTTCGAGAAGCGCAAGGTGGTTCCGCGAAACCGCACGTCGGAGGCCTACTTCTATCAGTTCGCGTGGTTCTACCACCTCAAGTTCCTCTGCGAGTACAAGCTGACGCAGCCGAACCTGAGACTGCTAGTGGTGCCGGCGACGCTCGGCGAGCGCAAGCGCCGGCGCGAGGCCTTCGCCAACGCTGTGCGGAACGTGGTGGCGCAGGTTGCCACGGTTGACGACGCGCAGTGTGCGTTCTGGATGGGCCGGAGCGACCCGTGTTTGTGGCTCGCCGACTACTGCTGCTGGGCCCTCCAGCGGAAGTGGGAGCACCCCGGCCAGCCCCAGCCCGACCTGCGCTCGTACAACCTGATCAAATCCAAGGTGCGGTCGGAGTACGACATCTTCGAGAAGGGAACCATGCTCTACTACTGAAAGAGAAAGGGACCGCCTGAGCCGGTTGCCCGGCAGCCCGAGGGCTTGGTCGGCGGTCCACAAACCTTGGTTCGGCGCGGATGGTACAGGCTCCGGACGACACGCGCCATCACCCTATTGGGCAGGCGTTCCAAATCCGCAGGTCAGAGGCCAGAAATCCGACGTCGCCCCTCGGGTGGAGTGCCTAGACGCCGAGGTCCCGGATCGCCCGAAGCAGCCGCAGACGCACGACCTCATCGGTCACGACGCCGGAGGGGGTCCCGGTTCGGACCCCGTCCTTGCCTTCGTGCCGCGAGGGTTACGCGGTCTCGCGTTCCCTCCGCCGCCGGGTCGTCGCGACCAGGGTCGCGCCGAGCCCGAACAGCCCCATCGCGATTACGCCTAGCCGGCCCGCGTCCGAGCCCGTGAACGGGGTCGGCGGCGGCGGCTGGGTCTCGCCCAGGATCGGCGTCACGATGGCGTCGTCGTCGGCGCTCACCGAGCGACCGAGGACGTCATCGCCCTCTGCCACCGCGACGTTGATGACCGGCTCCTCACCGACCTCGAAGTCCTTCGTCATCGTGACGGACTGCCCGGGCTCGAGGACCGGGATGTCCCCGATGTGGCCCAGGATGTCGTCGTCGACGGTGACGTCGAACAGCGTGGCGTCGCCGGTGTTCGTGATGACGTAGGTGTAGGTGACCGTCGTGCCCACCGGCACGGTCTCCTCATCAACCGTCTTCACGATGTCGATGTCCGGGTTCAGGACGTCGGTCTGACATGCCGCCGTGTCCGTGGCCTGCGCTTCGGTGTCCTCGCCAAGGCCCGATGCCGTCACCATGTTGGTGAGCGGGTCGGGATCGCCGGCCTGCGGCGTGTAGAGGGGCGTCGCGGTGTAGACGGTTCCGCCAACGGGCAGCGGGTTCGGCAGGTTGGCCGTGATGTTCCCCAACAGGGTGTCGTTCACGGTGACGCCGACGAGCGGCTCGGTGCCGGTGTTTCTGACGGCGATCGTGTACTGGATCGCCTCACCGGCGGCAACCTCAGCAGGGCAGGTCTTCGTGACGTCGATGCCCGGCTCGTGGGTGATGTCGGTCTCACACGACGCCTCGTCGGTCGCCTCAGCGCCCGAGTCTTCGCCGGTGCCCGTTGCGGTCACCGCATTGGTGAGCGGGTCCGGGTCGCCTGGCAGCGGCGTGTAGAAGACCGTCGCCGTGGCGACCTCACCCACGGGGAACGGGTCCGTGAAGTCGAAGTCGAAGTCCGCCGTGATGTCGCCCAGCAAGGAGTCGATCACGCTCACGCCGACCAGGGGCTCGGTGCCCGTGTTCTCGACCGTGATCGTGTACTCGATCGCCTTACCGGCGGGGATCTCGGCCGGGCAGGACTTCTCGACGTCGATCTCCGGCACGTGCTCCGTCGAGCACGTCCCGCCGGTGTTCACAGTGGTGGAGGCCACCACATCCTGTGATCCTCCGTTGTCCCAGTCTGCACGGATCGTCAGCGTGGTAACGCCAGATGTGTCGCCTGGCAACGACTCCGAGTACGACTTCGACTCGTTGGGCGCATAGCTCGAGAGCGGTACGGCCGTGCGGCTCGACTGATCGAGCGTCATGGTGCGCCCCTGGAAGTCTCCGTTGGCGATCGTCCACGTGACGTCGTAGTCCCCCGTCTGCTCGTTGCACACGACGACACTCGACAGCGTGGGATGGTGCGCGAAGGCCGGGAGCACACCGATCGCCATGAACGCCAGGCACAGGGCGATCCCGGCCATGAGCTTCCTTCGGTGTGGGAAACCCACCATGACCACGGCGAAAAATAGAGCCTTGAGGCGGTTGTTCATATTCTCCCCCCGACGACCGACATCGCGGCCGTTGCCAGACCAAGCAACGAACCCTAGGGGTGCGCCTCAGGGTTGTCAAACAACGAGGCTAGGCCATGCCCGCACTCCGCCGGGGATCCTCGTTCACTCTTCCGCCCGGCCCCGGAGGAGGTCGACGCTAGGTGATGGCGAGGTCGCGAATCGCCCGTAGCACCCGCAGCCGGACGACCTCGTCCGTGTCGGCTGTCGCGATCAGCCTCGCGAGGTCCGGCCGGATCAGCGCTGGGTAGGACTAGTACCTGAAGTGGTGTACCCGTCCGAGGGCCGGGCAGAGTATCGTCATCCCGAGTCGAACGGGGGGAGAAGCCATGAAGCTCGCTCGTATCGTGCCCGTCATCGTCTTGTCCGTGTCGCTGTCGTCTGTCGCACCTGCGCTGGCAGATCCTCCACCCACGAACAACAAGAACACATCGACTTTTGCATTCCGTTGCAGCCGTGGGGCCGAAACGATGTCCTTCCAGGCGATCGCCATCGCGCAGAGCGCATCAATCTCTGGCCACGTCGTCGACGGGAGGGGCACGGTCATCTTCACCCACATCGAAGTCAACGGCCAAGTGATCTACGACGCCCCCGGCCAGGCCGACCGATCTGAGCTATGGACGTGCACCATCGATGAGCTCGCGGGCGTGGTCGTTCAGGTGTTTCTGACGCCGCGGGGCTGAGTCTCAGCGAGGTTCCCTAGGCTGGCCGCCGCCCTCCAAGGCGAGTCAAAATCGCCGAGGTCCCGGATGGCTCGAAGCAGCCGCAGCCGGACGACCTCGTCGGTGTCGGCCATCGCGATCAGCGTAGCGAGGTCCGCGGCGGTCGGGCGTGCGGTGAGCGCCCGAAGGATCTCGGTGCGGGGGGACGAGGGAGCCTCGAGGATGCGGCGCAGCTCGGCTAGCGCGGCCGGGCCGAGCACTGCCAGGTGGGAGCGGATGTCGGCGTCCTCGTCGGACGGGTCCGGGTCAGCCAAGCCGTGGCTCGAATCGCGTGAAACCCGCCTGAACATCGTGGACGACCAAGGTCGCGGCTCCCAACATCTTGGCCTTCTGGCTCATCTGCTCGACCAGGTGCTCGCTCGGCGTGCCGTAGATATCGATCCTGCGGAGCCGGACGAGGTTCGCGAACCGAGCGAAGAGCGGAGTCGCGATCTGCATATGGGTCTCGGCCGATGCGGAGTCAGGGTGGACCTGGACGACGGTCATCAGTCTCTCGGTGTCGTCGAAGAATATCTGGAACGCGATCGGTCGCGGCTCGTTCGACTCGACGAAACCGGCGAGTTCCCCCATAGCGCTCTTGAGTTCGTCGAGCTTCCCCTCCTCGATCCCTGAGCTGTCGACGATCACGAGCGGCTCCACCACGACCTCCCCCTTTCACCCGCCGACGAACGTCTGCGGCCAGCCGTACGTCTTGCAGATCCGGTCCGACGTCTCCCACTCGGCGTGCGCGTGCCGGCCTCGAGCTCCCGGTAGGCGCGAGTACTCACGCCGAGCCGCTGGGCCGCTTGCTCGACCGACCAGCCGGCTCGGCGCCGGTCGTCGGTGAGCATCGTCGGGAGCATCGCCATCGGAGGACCGTACGGCATCGCGGAGAAAGGGAGCAGCGCTTCTCGGTTCGGTCAGCCGCAGAGGAGCCGCATGTGCCTCTTTGACCTTGCCAACCCAATCGGACCAGACTCGGGAGATGGAGGCCGACGTGAGCTTCTCCCCGAGCACGGTCTTCTGGTTGATCCTCGGGGTCATCGTTCTGTGGTTCCTTGCACGATGGCTCTGGATCAGGCGCTCGCGGAGCTCAGGATCCTCGGCGAGAGCTCCAGCGTTCTCTCTCTTCGGCGACGTGACCGAGAGCGTGCTTCCCACGGGATGGTCGGATCAGCAGATCGTGGCCCTCTTCGGCGACGTGCGGCTGGATCTGCGCAGCCGACCGCCTACCGACGGAGCTACGCTTCGCGTCTTCCATCTGCTAGGCGACGTCAAGCTGCGGGTCTCTACTGGGACCCGGATTGTTACCGGGGGCACCACCCTCTTCGGCGATCAGCGGGTGGAGGTGGGACACGGCGAAGGTCCCGAGCTCGAGGTGCGCGCCTGGGGCCTCGTCGGCGACGTGCACGTCACCGAGTAGCGAATTGCGAGCCTGCTCGACCGACCACCTGCGCGGCGCCGATCGTCGGTGAGCATCCGCGAGCATCGCCCCAGCGTACGATCAGATGCAGGACTGACTCCTCCCCCTCGAACAGCCGTTCCTTCACCCTCTCGATCCGCGGACAGAGCTCCTTGCGCGGAAACCGGAGCGTGGCCATCGAGCTGTATTTCCGGCTCGTCCGCTGATCTCGTGTCCGCTCCAGCGGATGGGATCAGCCGAGATCGGGCCTGGCCGGTGAACCGTCACCGTAGAGCGACCAGACGGCTCTCGGGATCCGTTCGTGGAATCCTTCGACTGTAGTGAGGGTACGTTCAAGCTCATCCGGCGGCAGCTGCGGCATCCACGCGAGCAGCCAGCCTTCCTGAAGCTGGAAGCCGAGCGCCGGATCCGACTCGAGCAGCCAGCCGATCATCCTCTGGTCGATCACCGCCGAGGCCAGCCTGCGATCGTCCGAACGAACCTCAAAGCGCCGGTTGAACTCATCGAGCTCGAACCCGATCCGCTGCAGTCCCGCTGCGTTCCGGGCGACGTCGAGCGGGCCGTGACGACGGACCAACAGCGACGGCCACCTGTCCGGGATCCGAACCATGGCGCAGGAGTAGCGGATCTCGTCCTCGGCGGGCCGCCGGTAGTCGAACGCCCGCACCTCGCGACCGTCGCGCACTCCCCAGATCACGTTCTCGACGCGTTGCGTGCCGGGCAGCTTGCCGAATCGCAGGAACGGGTGGAAGTCGGCGTCGAGCACCCGGAAGGGGTCCCGCCGCGAGAAGGAGAGGCCGAGGCGCCGCGCTTCCCGCTCGACCGCGGACCGGCGCGAAAACCTGCGATAGAGGGTGACGAGCGCGATGCCGCCCACGTAGAGCGCGAGCATGAGGAACACGGCGCGCTCGTCCCCAGCGACGGCGAGGACGGTGAAGAGCAGTGCGGCGGCCACTCCTGTCACCGCGATCAAGGCCATCTTCGCTGTCGACATCAACGGCAATCCTGGCTCACGCTCCGGGTCGGAGCGAGCATGGCCAAAGTGCTTCGACCGCTGGGCACCCGGACCCTACAAGGGTGGAGCGACAGCTTCCCAAGACGTCCATCCGAGGACTGGCGGATGGTCACCGGCGGCCCACGCGCTTTGCCGTCCCGCGTTCCCACCGACGCGAATCGTGCTCGGGACCAGCGACCGTCGCGATCGACGGCCATCGAGTTTCGATCCTGCTCGAATCACGTGACGTCTGCACTGAAGACCGACACAAGAACCGCTCCGCGAACTGGTGATGTCTAGACTCGCGCCCGTGTGCACGAGAGTTGCGAATGTCGCCTGAGCCGCCTACACGCCGAGGTCCCGGATCGCCCGAAGCAGTCGGAGCCGAACGACCTCGTCGGTGTCGGCCATCGCGATCAGCGTGGCGAGGTCGGCCGAGGCTAGTATCGATTCTCGTGTATCCGCGTTGCAGCTTCTGTGGCGCGATACCGCCCGCCGCCTGGTTCGAAGGTCCGGACTTCGTGAGGTCGGTTCCCTCGGCCGATGAGGTGCGTCCGAGGAGGCATGGCTTGCCTGCGACGTGTGTGTTGGTCTGGTGGACGAGGGTGATAGAGAAGCGCTCGTCCTTCGCGCCGCTCAGGAGACCCTCATAAGCATCCGCGACAACTTCGACAGCACATTCTGGGCTCCCCGAGACCGAGCTCAAGGTTGAATTCCAGGGCCGCGCCGTCAGACGCCGAGGTCCCGGATCGCTCGGAGCAGCGGGAGCCGACCGACCTCGCTGGTGTCAGCCATCGCGATCAGCGTGGCGAGGTCGGCTGCGACCGGTCGCGCACCGTGAGCGCTCGGAGGACCGGCGAGCGGGTCGGGGGCCACGAGGATGCGCCGAAGCTCGGCGAGTGCGGCAGAACCCGAGCGCTGCCGGGTGGGAGCGGATGTCGGCGTCCCCGTCGAAAGGATCAACGATCATCTCGACGCTCCGTGCGGCGACGGTGACGGCGGACAACGCCCAGTCCGAGCCACACCACCGCCCCGAGGACCGCGGAGACCAAGGCGATGAGCCAAAGGGGCCAGGTGAAGCTCCACCCGAGGAAATCGAGCTGCGCGTCCTCGGTGTTCTGGATCATGAATACGATAAGGAGTCCTACTCCGATGAGCGATGCGATCGCTCCCCCACCGAGTCGGCGTCCCTCCGACCTAGAGCTTGGACGTTGCATGACGATCCCCCTTCGGGATACGGGAGCACGAAACCGAGTCTAGGTGGGCGCGATGAGCCGGATCAGCACCCTTCGCGCAGCTCCGCGAGCGCGGCAGGACCGAGCATCGCCAGGTGGGAGCGAACGTCGGCGTCCTCGTCGAACGGATACAGCCATCAGCGACCTAGCCGTCGTGAGCGCCTGATGTTGGTTCATTGGTGCGTCCGGCGACGGTCGTGGACGCGGCGCTAGTGGAAGACAGCAAGAGGGCCGGTCGAAGACCGACCCCCTCCCTGCCAGAATGCGCTACTTCTTGCCTCGCAGCCGCACGGTCTGCTCGGCGAAGCCTTCCACGCACTCGAACGGGCCGCACGAGAACGCGAACGCCACCGTCATCGCCCTTCCGCCCTTGAACAGACCGTTGTCGGGGAAGACCTCAACGGACCAGGTGCGGGGCTCCCCATCGCACGTGTCGAAGTCGAAGAATCCGCCGGAGCCCACGATCACGAACCGCCCGACCCTCTGGCGAGCTTCGACGAACACGTCGATGGAGTCACCGTCGGTGCACGTGTAGGTCCCCGAGATCGTCGCGGTCCCGGTCCGGGGGTTGAAGCTACCGACGGGGTCCACGGCGATGTCGACCACCGGCGGCGGCGGCGCTTCGTTGAACGAGATGCTCAGGCTCCCGCCGTTGCCGCCCCCGCCGTCTTGGAAATCGAAAGCCAGCACGTAGTACGTCGTTCCCGCAGATGCGAAGAAGCCCACCGTGCCCGGCGCGCAATCGACGGTGTCGAGATCGCCTTGGCTGCCCACACCCACGATGATCCCGGCGGAGTAGTCGGATTCCGAGACGTCGACCACGACCCCGGTGTCGGTTCCCTGGATCGCGTACCAGACGCTGGCGTCGGTGGCCGGTGCGCCGCACAAGGCGTTCAGCTGCGCGTCGTCCGCATCGGTGGTCGCCTCCGTCGTATCGAGCACCTCGCTGAACCCGACCGAGACGAGCGTCGCTCCGCCGAACGTGTCGTTGGCCGGTGGAACCGCCAACGCAGCGGGTGCGGAGATCGCGAGAGCGCTCAACGCGAGGGCCGTCGCGAGCACGAACCGCGTGGATCTGACCATGACCCCTCCCCTCTCGCCCGCCAGGGGGCGTCCACACGGGGGAGCAGGACCGAACGGCCGCGGGGTCGGGATCCTGTCTACCCCGATACGCCCATCTACCCACATCCTCGTCGCGTCCACATACGTCAGCGACGCTACGACGTGCTGCCGACGAAGGTCTGCGGCCAGCCGAACAGCTGGCAGATCCGGTCCCACGTTTCCCAGTTCGGCGGCCGATTGCCGGCCTCGTGTTCCCGGTACTCCCGGACGCTCCCGCCCAGGCGCCGCGCCGCCTGCTCGACCGACCAGCCCGCTTGCTTGCGATCGTGCTCGAGCATCCCGGGGAGGGCGGCCACGGACGGAGCCTAAGGATTCTCGTTCAACCCGGTCGGCGACCGTCGGCCTCCGGCGAAGGTGTATACGGCGAGCGCGCCCACGATCATCCCGATGGCCGCGATGGCCAATTTGACCGCGAGCGAGTCGTTGCGTCCCGGACGAGACTCGTCCCGCCTGTAGCGACCTGAATGTTCCGGGGAGAGGTTCAGCGTCCCTCAGGGGGTTCTTGACCACTCGCGGCCCTCCCGGCCAGGGATCAGACCGCTCCGGACGCGAGGCCGGCCGTGGACGGGAACCGCGGCGCCGAGATGATCTCTCTATCGAACCACGATCGGACCGGCGATCCCGAACGGGCGGAAGTCGCCTTCGAACGGCCGGAGGCAGACGATCGCGTGCCGGCCCGGCGTGAACATCTGCGGGACGATGATATCCGAGCTGTTGGCCGGGATGATTTCGCTGCCTAAGTACGACACCTCGCTCCTGCTGGGGAAGGCCCCCTGGTTCCCCGGTTTCTCGGCGAGCCGTCGATCGAGCTCGATCGTCGCCTCGAACGCCCGGAAGGTGTATCCCTCCAGGAGCCGCCACGAGTCGAACATCACACGCTTCTCGGTGGCGTTGACGACTCTGAAGGGCACGAACCCGAGGGGCCCGGGCTCGATCCGATCTGCCGTGATCTCCATCGAACACGTCGACCCGTCGAAGGTCACGATGGCGACCGGCTGAGCCCCCGGTGCCGTCGTCGGGCTCGATGGCTGATCCCCGGGCACCTGCTCGCCGGAGTCGACTCCGGCCCGCACGGCCACGACGGCGATCGCGCCGACGACGGCAGCCACCAGGCCGTAGGCGCCAACCTTGCGCCGGATCGTGCTTCGCCGCTGCTGGCGTTGTTGTCGCTCGAGCGCACCAGGGTCAGGCCGAACCTTTTGTGTCGCCATGCGGAACACCTCCTGCACTTCAGGCATCCCTCGCTCCTTCCGTCGCCCGGAGGGCCCGGCGGCCCTGCGCAACCAGGGCCCTCACGGTGGACGCACGGACGCCCAGGATGCTCCCCGCCTGCTCGGACGGATAGCCGAGCAGGTCAACGAGCAGGAGGGCGGCCCGCTGTCGCGGCGTGAGGCCGAGCAGGAGGCGGCGCACGTCGGCGCGCATCTCCGCCTCGACGAACATGTCTCGCTCCTCCCTCGCGGGGAGCGCCCGGCGGAGCGCGATCGCCGTACGGCGGCGACGCATCCGGAACCCGTTCAGCGCGACCCGGAAGAGGTAGCCGGTGGGGTCCTCGATCTTGTCGACCTGGTCCCACCGTTCCCACAGCCGCAGGAACGCGTCCTGCATAAGCTCCTCTGCGTCATGGCGCTGCCCCGTGACGAAGTACAGGGCCTTGAAGAGGCGTTCGTGCTCCTCCTCGAAGAACGTGTCGAAGCGGGCCCATGCCTCGACGCGCTCGGAAGGGAACCTCACGACCTCGCCCTCTGCTCGCACGAACCATGGATGCATGAGACGTTCCCCGCGCTTAAGTCTGCCCCGGATAAGGCTCCTAGTGCCTCCGCGCTCTCATCGACGCCCTATCCATCGCGCTTGCCACTGGCTGCGTGAATCACAGCTTCTTAGGAGTGACCGCGGCGTGGCAGCGGGATTGCGATCTCAGCTCGCCTTCTTGGCGTAGTGCCAGACCTGCCAGGAGATATCGCAGGCGCCGCACGTGACCCCACCAATAGCTCGGGTGGGCGCAGTCCTGAACCTTCAGGACGATCCGGAGCGCAGCGGGATCCGTCGTGTCTCGATGATCGCACTGCGGCGCGTGGCGGAGGTCGACGGGTCCAACGGGTCGAGCCGAACGCGACGCTCGGCGGGCTCTACCTCACGTTCCGGGTCGGCGGTTGGCTCAGATGCCGCCGGTCGCTTCCTCAAGCGCGCCGGTCTGTCCTGGTCCTTGGGTCTGCTCAAGCGTGATTGCGTTCGAGGACCGCAAGTCAATGGCGTCTAAGTGAGAGGCCGCTGGAACCCGAAGGCCCAGCGGCATCTCGACGGGGAACCTCCTTCGCGGCGAACGCGAAAGGGGCCGGGATCGCCCCGGCCCCTTTCGCATGATCCGTGTTGCTTGCTAGCTGACGGGCACGGTGACCGTGTCGGACACGGCCCCGTCCTCGAGCAGCGTGATGGTCGCCGTCGTGAATGTCACGTCCACGACGTTCGGCGTCCACTGGCGGTTCGGGCAGGTGGGCGTCGCCGGAAGTGGCTCCGGATCGTCGCTCGTGATGCTGTACCGGAACTGACCGTTCCGCGGCGTCGGCAGCGGGTCAGTCGTCCCCGCCACGGTGACCTCCGTGTCCTGGCCAGGAGCGACGTTGCCGCCGGGGTTCGTGCACTCCACCGAAGCGTTGCCCTCGGCCTCCACGGTGATCTCGAAGGTCGTCCCTCCGAGCCCCGCCACCTTGCCGGAGCACACGACCTGCGTTCCGATGTCACGACAGGTCTGCGTCTGCACGAAGTGGCCACTCTGCGCGAGCGCCGGAGCGGCCAACAACCCGACGAGCACGGCAGTCAACACGACGAACCTCGGTGAGGGCGCCGTCCGGCGGACCGTCCTCGCGTGCTTCGGGTGATACATGTGGGGCCTCCCTTCCCCGCGGTAGTTCCGCGGTCGAGCCCAGCGCTTCACGCTAGGTCCGGCGGGAACGCCACCGCATCGGCGGGAGCGCGCCTTTCGGCTTACCCGGTTCCGCCCATCTCTGGATGCGTGAGACCACCCATCTCCGTGGCGAGAGCGACTGCGGCCAAGCGAGATTCGACCTCGAGCTTGTCGAGGATGTGATGAACGTGCTTCTCCACCGTTCGCGGACTGATCGAGAGCTTCCGCGCGATCTCGGAGTTCCGCATGCCCCGGGTGAGGCAGGTCAGGACCTCGCGCTCGCGATCGGATAGGAGTTCGAGGAACTCGACGCGCTTCCGCTCGCTCTCCCGGGCGCGAGCCGCCGCCTCGACGGCGATGGCGAGCCTGGTCGAGTCGACGAGGCGCTCCCCTTCGGCAGCCGCCTTGACGGCGTCGACGACCTCTGCCATCCCGGCCGCCGCGTCGACGATGCCGGCGGCGCCCGCCTCGAGACCAGCGACCAGGAACGCGTCGTCGATGACCTCGTCGATGACGAGGACGACGGCGGCCGGGGCGCAGGCGGCGCGGATCGGCCGGACGAGGTCACTGAGCACGGCGCTCGGCGCCTTCGTCGCGTCCACCACCACCACGTTTGGGCGGTATCGGCGGCATGCGCGAGGGGCAGCCGGCGGTTGGACGGGCGGGGCCAGCAGTCGGAGCCGACGATCGGCCTGCAACGCCTGGGCGAGGACGTCGGAGAACAAGGGCGTCCCGTTGCGCACGACCAGCACGCTTACCGCGGCCGGCCTGTTGTCGCCACCCGGCATCCGATGGCCCTCTCTTCAGAGGACGTCGGTCCCTCCCCCTGACGACCTGGCTGCCCTAGGGGCGATTGTAGGGGTGCCTTGCCGCAGAGGAAAGGTAGACACGCCGCCCAATCAAGATCGTGAGGTCGCCTCGTCGGGAATCGACGCTCTACGCCGCGAAGTACGGAACCTGCCCGCCGTATGAACAGACGCCGCATTTCCACTCACCGGTAGCCCTTACGTTCGCATGCAGGCGCGTGGCGAAAGGTGGCTGGGTCAAGCGGGCCGACCCGGCAACAACGGGAGCGTAGTCGCCCCCACGACGCGAGTCTGACGAGGGTGGGAGGCCCGACCTCGAGGTCAGGGCCGGACCTCTCTACGTGAGCGCGGCGGTGCTGGTTGGGAGCGCCGTCAGCCGGATGACCGCCGGGTAGCCGGTCAACACGATGTCGAGCAAGTCCTCCTCCAGCAACGCCCTGGCCGTCCTTCCAGCTGCCGTGGAGACCAGCCGGATCTTCAGTCCGTCCGATGACACCGCGAGCCACCCGACCGGGTGCGGTCCGTTCCTCCAACCACCGACGCCGTTGGGCGCGACCTGCTCGAGCCGTATCAGGTGCCGGTGTCCTGGAGTAAGACTCCCGACCTGACGCGCCAGCTGCGCCGCGATCGCCTGCTCCGCTCTCATCTCACTCCTCCCCGGCCCTGCGCGGTGCCTTGTCCCTCCCGCCGTCCAGCAACTGCTTGGCGCGGTCGATCGCTTCCCGCTCGGCTCGCGCGTCGGCTTCCTGCCGCCGTCCCTCGGCAAGCCGCTCGTCGAGGAGCTCTTGGTAAACAGTCGTCCGACCGCCGCCGAACTCCTGCCGCGGAGTCACGATCCCCGCCGCCGCCATGGACTCGTACGCCGTGGCACCGTCCAGCGCCGGGACGCCGGCTGGGACGGGAGCCGTCGCCTGCTCAGCCCGCTGGGCCGCTAGGCGGGCCTCACGCTCTCGGTCGTCGGCCAGCAGATCGCCGAGGACGGAACGCGGGATAGATGGGCGACCGAGATCGTCTTCGGAGACCGCGACTCCGGCCTCGTGGAAGAACTGCTGCCATCCGCCGAGCGGCGGATCTACGTCGAGCGCCAGATGGGCGAGCGGGATACGGGCGCAGGCGGCGCAGACCGTCTCCTCAGTTCCATCGATCGCCGTGTTCCTGTTCATCGTTCCTCCCTCCGTTCGGGACGCCACTAGCGACGTCGGGACTCCTCCTCCGGGGCTCACCCTTCCACCCTCGCGCTCACCTCCTCAGCCGGTTCTTCGCCCGGCTCGGCGTTGCGTCACTCTGGAGCTGTGCCTTCCGCCGGCGGTACTCCGCGGCCTCGCGATCGACTACGCGGCTGTGCTTCGCGCAGTACACGTCGGCGGTGCGGCGCGTGCATCTACGCCCGAAGAACCCCCCGCTACCGTCCTCGTCCTCCCACTGGCACAAGCCGTAGCGGCTCCCGGTCGCGTCGAGCGTCTCGCGGTCCAGCCGCTCCCAACGCGCATTGGCTGCGACGGCGCCCCCTGCCTCGAGCGCTCGTTGGAACTCACGTTCTTCACGACGAGCACGTTCCTCGTCCCGGGCCTTCCGTCGCGCTTCCTGCTCGGCTTGGTACCGCTCAAACTCGCGCCGGTCCCGCTCGGCCTCGCGGATCGCCGCCGCACGATCCCGACAACCGTCCGAGCAGAAGATGCGTGGCCGACCCGTCCAGGCAGGCTCGGGCATGGGGCCTTTGCAGAGGGCGCACCGCGATTGTTTCAGGGGCTTTCTTTCGCGGATCACGGTGACTGGTCTCTTTGGAACATCGCCGTCAAAGAAGCCGCCTTCATGAGGCGGATCCGAAGGATGAGTGCGATGTCTGGACGCAGTCCGGGACGGGTATCTGGTGAGCACCGGAGGAGGAGAGACGATATGGACCCCAAGGAACCGCCGCCCGCGAACGAGGACCGGAAGACGGTTGATCCGCAGCCACCCGGCGTAGATCCCGAGCGCAAGGAACAGCACCCGAACAGGCCGGATGACGGGGCCGAGGCCGAGTCAGCGCCGGACTCCCCGGAGGCGGAGGTCGCTTCCCACTCGGAGTAGCGGGCGGCTCGGCGATCGAGTACCTCTGACGCCAGTTCTGACTCTGCGCCCTCGGCCCGGTGATCGCGCCTCCGATGGTGTACAAACGGCCGATGCGACCCCTCCGCGCCATGTTGATCGCGGTGCTCACGCTGTCTGCGTGCGGCGGCGACAACGGGTCGTCGGATGACCCGCTCGCGACGCCGTCCGCTGCGATCGGGCGAGTGGACGTTGGAGGCTATGAGCTCGCGTACGAATGTCGCGGGTCCGGGTCGCCCACGATCGTGACCGAGGCTGGGTACGACTCGCCAGGCACGACGACATGGTCCGGCCTCATGGACGATCTCGCGGCGACGACGCGTGTGTGTGCCTACGACCGCGCGGGCACCGGAGCGAGCGACCCTCGTCCCGACGTGGAGGGGCTGACGAGCGCCGACCAGGCGGCCGAGTTGGATGGGCTGCTTCAAGGCGCGGGCATCCAACCTCCGTATGTCCTCGTCGCGCACTCGTACGGTGGTTTCGTGTCTCGTCTCTTCGCAGAAGCGCATCAGGCGGAGACCGCCGGAATCGTGCTGATCGAGAGTTCTCACGAGGACGAGATCAAGGCCTACCGCCGGTTCTACGGGGATGACCCCGAGGGCGACTGGGTCGACGGTGGCGACCTGCTCGACATCGAAGCGACGAAGGAGGCCCTCCGCGATGCCCGCGACTATGGCGATATCCCGCTCGTCGCGATCCGCGCTGAACGCTACGAGGATGTCCTCGCTCGGAACCTGTGGATCCAGACGCAAGCCGACCTCGCCACCCTTTCGAGGAACGGGGTCCATGTCGTTGCTCTGCACTCCGGGCACTTCGTGATGGAGACAGGAGAGAACCCAGAGGTGGTCCTCGCGGCGGTCGAGGCTGTCGTCCAGAGCGCGAGATCCGGGGAGCCCTTGCCAAGCTGTGAGGCACTGTTCGGACACTTGGCTGCCCAGTGCCCATAGTCCTTCCCGGCCAGGGTCAAGGGGCACATTCAGTCGGGTGGAGCTTTCCTTGTCTAGCATCGTCACGGCACCGTCACCACCAGCATCAGCGCGACGAGGTGGGCGCAGCGAGTCCTCGCCGCGCACGAGCAGTACCAGCCGGCGTCCGGGAGGAAGCCGAGCTCGTGGGCGTCGCCGCTGTCGCCGCGGCAGAGGGCGCGGATCTCCCTCTCGTCCACGCGGCGGAGCACCAGCCTTCCTTCCGCGAGCAGGCGCCGGCCACGATCGCGGGCACCCTCACGCGGCATGCGTCACCTTCCCCATCACCACGCGGACGGCGTAGCCGGTCCATCGAACGAAGCCGTCGGGCGGCGGGGTCCCCGTTCGGTTCAGCTCGCCAGCGATCGCGAGGTCTTCCCAACGTTCCGAGCGGAAGCGAAGGATCAGCGCCGCGATTTCTGAACGCTTACAACCTTGGTTGTGAAGGCTCAACCCGGAGTCCAGGTGATCCACCAGCGTGAACTCGGGAACGCTGGAAGCCGAACCTGCAACAGTTCTTTCAGCATTCGATGCAATCAGCGGTTCGTGCTCGGATTCTCCCGGGAGCCGGGAGGATTCCTCCCCCGAGCCGGGAGACCATCTCCCTGGAGCCGGGAGAACTGATCCTCGATCCAGAGGTCGGTGGCACTTCGGGCAGGAAGCCAGGGCACCGTCCTGGGGCTCGGCGAACAGCGCCACCCTGCCCGGCTTGCAGCGGTGCGCCATGCGGAGGCGCACCCAGGTCGAGGCGTTGTTCTCCCACGTCTTCTCGCTCACGCCGGCGAGCTCGAGAACGTCGGGTAGCCGCGATCGATCGACCACGGATCCGACCGGGAGTCCGTTGAGCCTCTTGTAGCTCCCCTGGCGGTCGAAGTACCTCCCGGCAGCGAAGCTCATGTCGAAGAGGCCCACCCTGGCGAGGGTGAGCCGGCGCATCCCCTCGATCGTCACGTTCGCGAACCTCCCGCCATATCGGTCCCCGGCGCTAGACTTGAGCCCGACGTCCCGAGCGTCCGCGGAGGCCCGGCCCTGAGCCGGGCTTTCGTGCATCACGGCGGGCCCCAGACACGGACCAGCCGACCGTGGGCCTGCGGAGCTTTCGCGGTCGTGTAGCCGACCACCCGGATCTCACCGGCGCAGCTGAGGGTCGCGAAGGCCGAGCCAATAGCGTTGCTCTTGATCGGCGTCTCCGCCTGCACGTCGTCGGCCGTGACCGACCCACGCTCGGCAACGAGGCGTCGGATCGTCCGGACGGCGAGCTCGTGCCCATCTGGATCACCGACCCGCGCCGCTTGGAGCGCCGTGGTGGACGCACGTTCGCGGAGGCTGGCGCGGTAGTCGTCCGCGTAGCGCTCGTTGGGGGAACGGACATCGCCGAGATCGAGCGCAGCTTGCTCGCCGCTCACGACACCCTCCGGGCTGCACGGGCCTTCGATGAGGCGAGGGCGAGCCGCTTCATGTGAGCCCTCAAGAGGTGCTCTGCTCGCCGCAGCCGTTCGGGCTCGGGTAGCCCAGGGCTCTCGGCGTCTACTTCGTTCAGTAACCTCGAGATGAACCCAGCGCGGGCGCCTGCAGTGATCTCCCGCGGGTCATGACGGGCATGCATCTCATGAGCAGCGAGAGATGCGCGGAGCGAACGTTGCTCCTGAGAAAGTGACACAGCCGAGCCCTCCGGCGCCTCCGCTTCGCCCCTTGGCGACTCGGTGGATCCCTACGGCCGCTGGTCTCGGCTCTCCCGCGTGTTGCTTCTTGTCGGAGCGGACCCCGACTGAAGTTGTTGGTAAGTGTAGTACACCGTTCCGACCCGATGTAGCAGCACCTCTGGAACGACTGTCTGCCGAATGCCGCAGGCGGGGCACAGGATCTCCGCCGGTAGCGACTCCATGAAGACGATGTACCTGTTGAAGCTGGGCTTCAATCCGCGACGACTCCCGGTCCCCGGGGGGGCTCGTCGAACCCTGGGACCTCGGCCCTGGCTGAGGTTGTGCCTCGCTCGCTTGCTCATCCGAAGGACGCTATCCCTCCCCCTGTGCCAACCGGGAAGCAGGTTCAGGAAAGGCCTGGGCAAGTTCTTCTGCACGTCCGCGATCGGTTCACCGCATTCGGTCCGGGTGCAGACCACGCGGAAGCCGTCCTTGCTCACCCGAGCCGGAGGTAACGACTCCGTCACAGCCGGTCCAGGGGGCTCAGGCGCCGATGGGCATCGATCGCCCGCTCCTGCGCCGCCGACGAGCCGTACCGGGCAACCATCTGGCGCGACCGCCACCCGGCGAGCCGCATGAGGTCGCCCTCCTCCCCGCCACCAGCGAGCCACGAGTGCGCGAACGTGTGGCGGAGCTGGTGCGGGTGGAGCCCCCTGATCTTCGCCTCGGCGCCGCGCCGTTCGAGCATCTGACGCACGCCGGATCCCGTCATGGGGCCGCGGAGCCCGAGCCACACGGCATCTAGCCGATGGTCCGCCTGGGCTCGTCGGCCGCGGAGGTAGCGGTCGACTGCCTGCAGCGCCTTCACGCCTAGGCCGACCGTCCGCGAACGCCGGCCCTTGCCGAGGACCGTGATCGTCCTCGTCTCGAGGTCGATGTCCTCAAGCGTCATGCCGACGAGCTCCCCGAGCCGGAGGCCAGCGTCGAGCAGGACCGCGATGATCGCCGTATCGCGCCGGTCCTCGAACGTGGTGCCCGCGCAGACCTTGAACAGCGCCCTGATCTCCTTCGGTGAGAGGACCGGAGGCGGGTTCTCGGGGATGGCCGGAGGGGGGATGTTGCGGAGCGGCGACTCCGGGATCTCGCCTTCCTCCAGGAGCCACGCGAAGAACTGCCGGACTCCTGTGTAGCGGTTGCGGACGGAGGCCGGCTTGTAGTTCTCCACCATCCAGGCGAGGAACGCCTCGACGTGTTCCCGGCGGACCCCGGCGACCTCGGTCGGCATCCCTCGCTCGGCGGCGTAGTCGGCGAACATCGTCACGGCCGACAGGTACGTCTCGAGCGTGTTCGGGCTGAGGTTGCGAGCGAGGAGCGAGATGCGCCACGACGGAAGGAGATTGGCGATCGTGGGCATCGAGGACGTCCGGACGCTCACTCCCACTCGCCTTCCGAACTGAGCGTGAGGCGCCGGATCAGCTCGATCCGCTGCGTCCCCGTTCGCTTGGCCGTGAGGTCGAGGAACGACTCCACCGTCGTGAGCAGGGCGGCGAATGTTGCCACGAGGAGCGTGTCATCCTCGATCGTTTCCTCGACGAGCCGACGCTCGAGGTCCTCATCCCCAGCTTCCCGAGCGGTCAAGATCTCCGTGACTCGTCGCCTGATCTCGACCTCAAAGGAATCGCTCACGTGCCCAGTTATCACCTGAGGGAGCGGTGTGCTACTGCCCTGCCGATGCCAACAGGGGCTCTGACCTGCGGGAGTGGACCCAAGGGGATTCGAACCCCTGACCTCTTGGCTGCCAGCCAAGCGCTCTACCAGCTGAGCTATGGGCCCTCGAGGCGTCAGTCTACGAAACGCTCCGAGGTCGGTGGTCCACCCGGATCATCGCGCCGAGGAGACGGCGTCCGGCTCCTCCCAATCCAGGCGCGGCGCATCGCGCCACAGGCGCTCCAGGTCGTAGAACGCGCGCTCGTCCGGCCCGAAGACGTGGACCACGACGTCGATATAGTCGAGGAGCCACCAGCCGGCGTCCCCCTCGCCTTCTCGTCGCGCCGGCCGCACGTTCAGTTGCTCCCGGAGGACCCGCTCGATCTCGTCCGCGACCGATCGGATCTGGCGGGTCGAGGTCGCGGTGCAGATGACGAAGTGGTCCGTGATCACGATCAGTCGGCTCACGTCCAGCACGACGATGTCGTGGGCTTGCTTCGACGAGGCGGCGCGGGCGGCGGCGGCGGCCGTGTCGCGGCTCGGCGGGATCTCCCCGTCTCGCCGCTCCTGGTCCCTGCCCGTCACCCGGTGAAGTCCTCCCCCACGACGATCGTGATGTCGCCGATACCCGATGGTACCTGCGAGAGGCGAACCCGCCCGACGCCGAGGGCGTTCCGGACCCGGCGCGCGTCGCGGATCGCGGCGTCGCTGTTGGCGACGACCCGGGTGCGCTCGTGGCCGAATAGGTCGGCGTTCTGGGAGAGGACGACCCGGAAGCCCAAGGGCAGCAGGAGCGCGGCGACGTCCTCGCCGAGGCCGGGCGTGCCGACGCCATTCTCCACGATGACCGGCACGGGCGTCCGGACGCCGAACGCCTCCGCCACCGCGCGATCCAGGTTCGGTTGCAGGGGAACCATCACGGTGCCCGCGACCGTCGTGGTGGGGAACGCGGCGATCGCGGCGCCGCGGGCTCCTCGGAGCACGCGGCGGACGCCCGCCAGCCCGTCCGACTCGGCGAGGTCCTCCTCGCCGAGTCGGACGGGCTGTCGCAGGAGCGCCTGGACGACGGAGGACCACCGAGCCTCGGCACCGTCCTCCTGGACCTGCAGGAGCGCCGCGACCTGTGCTCCGGTGAGCTCCTTCGCCCCCGGACCCAGGTTGCCCGCGTCCGTCACGTAGAACCCGGGGACACGCACGCGCAGTCCGCCGGCGCGGTCCACGACCCGCGCCAGGCCGTCGAGGTCAAACCGGGCGACGTGCGATGCCCAGGCGCCGAACGTGTTGGAAAGCGCGACCCGGATCGTCGTGGGGTCGAGTCCCGCGACCTCGGTGGCCGTCGCCTCGCCCTGCCCCGGCACCGTGAGCATCAGATCGAACGGGACGCTGAAGAAGGCGGCCGCGCGATCCCCACGCCGCGCCCCGATCACCGCCAGCAGTGGGTCCGCGGTCCCCTCGACCTGGAGCACCAGGAGCTCGGAGGCCGGAGCGGCCGGCCCCGCCGCGGTCGGACCGATCGGGTCGTCGCCCGCGGAGCCGCCGAGCCGGGAAGCGCCGTACGCGACCGTCCCCACGAGCACGAGAGCCGCGATCCCCGCGACCATGCGGCGGCGACGCGCCGTCGCGCGCCTCACGACCCTCGAGCCCGCCGCGCTCACCGGTACAGCCCCGCCTTCTCGATGTAGCTCTTCACGCCCTCGGGCACCAGGTAGTGGATCGGCCTGCCCGCGGCGACGCGTGCACGGATGTCGGTCGACGAGATCGCGAGGGCCGGGACGTTCATCGGCGTCACCGCGTCGCCGCCCGGCTCGGGGATCTCGAACCCGGCCATGTCGTAGCCCGGCCGCGTCGCCGCGATGAAATGCGCGAGCTCGAACAGCTCCTCCGGCCCCTTCCACTGGACGATCTCGAGGATCGCGTCCGCGCCCGTGATGAAGAACAGGTCCGCGTCCAGATCCGCCTTCAGCAGCCGGAGGGTCTCCACAGCGTACGTGGGGCCTTCGCGGTCCACCTCGACCCGCGACACGGAGAAGAGCGGGTTGCTGGCCGTGGCGATCACGGTCATCAGATACCGGTCCTCGGCCGGGGACACGACCTCGTGCTCCTTCATCCACGGCTGCCCGGTGGGGACGAACAGGACGCCCTCGAGTTCGAACTGGTCGAGGGCTTCCTCCGCCGTCACGAGGTGGCCGTAGTGGATCGGGTCGAACGTCCCGCCCATCACGCCCAGGCGTCGTCCCATCCCCGAATCCTATGGCCGGTCGGTCCCTCGCTCCAGGAAGGCGCGAAGATCCGGGAGGTGCTCGTCGTAGTGGCGAGGTCCGGACTCGTCGAACCATTCCCACGCGACGGCGTCGACCTCGAGGAGCGCGGCGAACGCCTGCCGCATCGCCGTCCGCCCCTTCGCGAACCGGATCCGCACGACGTCGTCGTCCAGACCGCGACCGATCTCGAACCACTCGTCGTTCTTCGCCTGCGTGTCCAGACCGCCCGCACGGTGGGTGCCGGCGGCGACCCGCCCGAGCACGGTGGCCGCCTCCTCGGCCCACGCCGCGACGTGGTACATCACATCCTTCGGCGACCAGCCCTCCGGCGTCACGCTCGGCTCGTCGAACCGCTCGGACGGCACGTCCCCGAACACCTCGGTGAGCTCCAGCCAACGTCGCTCCTCATCCGCGAGCAGACTCCCGGCGTCCACGTCAGCGCTCCTCCCCGGCGATGGACGCGGGGTCCTGATCCGGGAGGAACTCGAACGCCCGGTCCCCGATCCTGATCTCGTCACCCATCCGCGCGCCCTCCTTCGCGAGGCGGCGCTCGACCCCCTCCTTGATCAGCCGCCGCTGCAGGCGCGCGACCTGCCGCTCGTCATCCAGGTCGGTCTCCCGCACCCAGCGCTCGACCGACCGTCCGCGGACGCGCCATCCGCCGTCCTCGCGAGCCACGGTGAAACGGGGCCGGCCGGGGCGCAGCACGACGTACGGCGCGCGGGTCGGTTGTGCCTCGGCCGCGGCGATCGTGAGGCTGGCGAGCTGCGCCGCGAGGCGGTCGAGCCCCTCGCCCGTCACGCCCGAAACGGGGAGGGCGCGGAGCGGGTCGGCCGCGGCCGCCGGATCGTCCACCAGGTCGGCCTTGCTGCCGACGACGAGCGAGGGGCGCGCCGCGAGCTCGGCGTCGTAGGCGTGGAGCTCCCGGCGTACCGTCTCCAGATCCGCGGCGGGCTCCGCCGCGGACAGGTCGACCACCAGGACGAGCGCGCGGCAGCGGGTCACGTGTCGCAGGAACCGGTCTCCCAGTCCCTTCCCCTCGTGGGCGCCCGCCACGAGCCCCGGGATGTCGGCGACGACGAATCGATCCTCCCCCGCGTCGGCGACCCCGAGGTTCGGGGTGAGCGTCGTGAACGGGTAGTCGGCGATCCGCGGGGTCGCCGCCGTCAGCCGGGCCAGCAGCGTGGACTTGCCCGCGTTCGGCAACCCGACGAGCCCGATGTCGGCGACCGTGCGCAGCTCGAGGTGCACCCGCCTCTCGTCGCCCTCTTCACCTGCCTCGGCCGTCTTGGGCAGGCGGTTCCGGTGGCCCGCGAACCGGACGTTGCCGCGCCCGCCGCGCCCGCCGCGAGCGATCACGGCCTGCGCGCCATCCCCAACCAGGTCGGCCAGGAGACCCCGCTCGTCGGAGACCACGGTGCCGTCCGGGACGTCGACGACCAGGTCCTTGCCGCTCGCTCCGTCGCGGCGCGCGCGGGCGCCGGCCGTTCCCGACTCGGCCCGGAGGTGGGGACGGTCCGCCAGCCAGGACAGGTCGTGGACGTTCCGCGAGGCGCGGAGCACGACGTCGCCACCGCGACCGCCGTCGCCTCCGTCGGGACCGCCCTTCGGCTTGAACGGCTCGCTGCGCATCGAAGCCGAGCCGTCGCCACCCCGGCCGGCCCGCACCTCGACGTCCACCTCGTCCACGAACCCCACGCCCACACCCTACGGGTGGTCGTCCGAAGGGGAGCGCACGAAGATGAGCCCGTGATCGAGCCGATCACCGTCTGGATGGTGCACCTGGGCGTCGGGCCCGACCCGCCCGAGACCCGTGGCACGCTCACGCTCGGCGACCGCGGGCTGGAGTTCGTGGCGCGCAAGACGGCGACCGTCGAGGTCTTCGACTACGAGACGATCCGTCGCGCGAAGCGGATCAGGGGATCGCCCGTCCTCCTGATCGACTGGCGGGACCGTGGGGTGGATCGGAAGACAGCCTTCTACTTCTCGCAGCCCCCGCCGCTGGCCCCCGTCGCGGGGACGGCGCCCCTCGAGCCCCGGGGACCGCTCGGGGCGCTGTCGCGAACAACGCCGTCCAAGCGTCAGATCGCGCGGATGAACCTGGGGTATCTCCGATCGACGAGCGTCGCGAGTCGGAGCACGGTCCGCGCGTGGGCGCAGGCCGTGGAGGAACGGATGCGGCGAGCCGGTGGGAGCGCCTAGGCCTCGGCACGGACGGAGGCGTACTTGCGCCCGCGGGACTCGATGAACTCGATCGTCCCGGGACGGAGCGCGAAGAGCGTGTCGTCGCCGCCCTTCCCGACGCCTTCCCCCGGGTGGATCCGGGTCCCGCGCTGACGCACGATGATCGAGCCGGCGGAGACGCTCTCTCCGCCGAAGGCCTTCACCCCGAGTCGCTTCGAGGTGGAGTCCCGTCCGTTCCGGGACGAGCCGCCGCCCTTCTTGTGCGCCATAGACGTCGAGGCTACCAGCTACTCCGCAGGAGCCGCTGCTTCCGCCTCTTCCTTCTTCGCCTTGGTGCCGGACCGTCGCGACGCGAGCTTCACCTCGATGACCTCGAGGACCGTCAGGAGCTGCCGGTGTCCGGACTTCCGCGCGTAGCCGGACTTCGGCCGGTACTTGAAGACCTTGATCTTCTCGCCCTTCTTCTCCTCCAGCGGCTTGGCGATCACGACCGCCTTCGCGGCCTCCGCGCCGACGTGCGTCTTCCCGTCGTCGTCGACGACGAGGAGGGGATGGAACTCCACCGTCTCGCCGTCGGCGACCAGCTTCTCCACCTCGATCACGTCTCCCGCCTGCACCTTCTGCTGCTTACCGCCCGTCTTGATCACCGCGTACATGTCGGGTCCTCTCTCACGTCTCGTCCTCGTACTTCACGATGATGCCTCGTCCCTCGCACGTGGGACACGTCTCCGAGAACGCTCCGACAAGCCCCTCGGACACCCGCTTCCGCGTGACCTGCATCAGGCCGAGCGGCCCGATCTCGAACACCTGGGACCGCGTCTTGTCGATCGCGAGCGCCTCCCGCATCGTGTCCTCGACCTTGCGCTTGTTCTGCTCGAGCAGCAGGTCGATGAAGTCGATCACGATGATGCCGCCGATGTCGCGGAGGCGGAGCTGCCGCGCGACCTCCTTCGCGGCCTCGACGTTGGTGAGCAGGACCGTCTCCTCGAGGTTCGTCTTGCCGACTGCCTTCCCCGTGTTCACGTCGACGATCGTCATCGCCTCGGTCTGCTCGATGATCAGGTACCCCCCCGACGGGAGCCAGACCTTGCGGTCGAGCGCCTTGTGGATCTGCTCGACGATCCGGTGCTCCTCGAAGGCCGAGAGCGGGCCTCGATGGAGCGTGACCTTCGGCGCGAGATCGGGGGCGACGTCTCGCACGTATTCGAGCACCTTGTCGTGGACGCGGTCGGAATCCGTGACCAGGCCCCGAAACTCCTCGTCGGTGAACAGGTCTCGGACGACGCGCACCGTGAGCTCCGGCTCCTCGTAGAGGACCGCCGGGGCCTTCGACTTCTTGGCGACCTTCTGGATCTGGTCCCACAACGCGACCAGACGTGAGAGGTCCTCGGTGATCTCTTCCTCCGACGCACCCTCGGCGGCGGTTCGGACGATCACGCCGTCGGCCTTCGGCTTCACCTTGTTCAGGATCGACTTCAGGCGCTTGCGGGCGGCGTCCGAGAGGCGCCGGGAGATCCCCGACACGTCCTGATCCGGCGCCAGGACGAGGAACCTGCCCGGCAACGAGATCTGGGCCGTGAGCCGTGCGCCCTTGCCTCCCATCGGGTCCTTCGTCACCTGGACCATCACGGCCTGCCCCGACTTGAGCACCTTCTCGATCCGCGGAGGACGACCGCCCTCCAGGTCCTCGGGCGAGTAGTTGACCTCCCCCGCGTAGAGCACGCCGTTCCGGCCGCGGCCGATGTCGACGAAGGCGGCCTCCATCCCGGGGAGCACGTTCTGGATCCGCCCCAGGTACACGTTGCCGACCATGGAGTGCGCGCCACGCCTGGTGACGTAGTGCTGGACGAGGACGTCCTCCTCGAGCACCGCGATCTGATCCCGGTCGCCGTGCTCGGTGATCACCATGAGCTTGTCCGTGATCCGCGGGGGGACGATCTGCGGCTCCCGTTCGCGCCGGCCGCGGCCGCGGAGCGATCGCGACCGGAGACCGCGCGTCGGCCCGCCGGCAGCCACCTGCTCCTCGAGCGATCGCGGTCCCCGCGATCGCCCGGGCTCGGCCTTCGGCTCGGGTGGGGCTTCGGTCCCGGACCGCGCGCGGCCACGACCGCCGCGGCGACGGCTCCGCCGCGAACCGGGATCGGCGTCCTCGTCGCCCTTCCGCGCTGCGACACCCCCCGAAGCGTCCGGTTGCGCGTCGTCCCGCTGGCTCGCCGGGGTCTGGTCCTGGCTCTCGGACGCGGTGCCTTCCCGCTGCCGCCCGCCTCTGCCTCGACCCCCTCGACGACGCCGGCGCCGTGCGCCGCCCTCGCCGTCGGAACGGCCGTCCGTTCCGTCCTCGCTTCCGACCGGCTCCTCCTCGACTCGCTCGGGCGTCTCGGCCGGGGCCTCTGCCGACGCCGTCGCGGAGCCGCTCCCGCGGCCGCCGCGGCCGCGACCGCCGCGGCGCCGGCGACGGCGGGCCGGCGCCGCGTCGTCGCCGGCGTCATCAGCAGCGTCAGCCACCTTCGATCCGTCCGGCGTGGGCCGCGCTTCCTCGGTCGGCGCCGGATCGCGGGTCGGCGCCGGCTCACGGGTCGGCGCCGGCTCACGGCGCCGGGTCTCGCGAACCGCGGAGCGACCGCTCGAAGGCTCGGATCCATCCTCCCCGGGCGCATGCGGCTCGCGCTCACGCGTGGCCGGCTCGCCCGTGGGGTAGGTGGGGCGCTGGAAGATCGGCGGGAGGCCGCCGGTGGCCGGCGCCTGCGTCGGCGCGGCCTCGGTGTCACGTTCCATGGTTACTCCCTTCGCTCGGAGCGAGGGGGCGACCCGGAAGACGTGCGGACGGCGGTGCAGGCGTGGATGCAGTTGGGCTCGGATCCCGTGCCCGCGCTGCGGCGGTCGCCGCGCGCCGGGCTGCAGTCCTGCTCGTACAACCGTCGGTCCTGTCCGGGGCCGCGCCGCCCGCCCGGGCCGCCTCGCTTCGCGAGGCCGCCGGCGGCGTCGCGCACCACCTCAGCTCGCTTCTCCCCCCTCGTGGGCGGCGCGGTCGGTGCTGCCGGCCTACGGCCGAGGGAACGTCTCCGACGAGGATAACAGGCCCCCGTCGTGCCGTTCGACGCGACGACGGTCGTCCTCACCGGCCGCGGGGTCGAAAAGCCGAACGGCGTCCCCCTCGAGCGCCTCGATGCGCGTTGTGAGCTAGTCCTTGTTAGCTAGGTGGACGGCCGGGCCGTCCCCCCGTGGGAACAGGGCAGGCGCGGGATACCGGGGGGCCGCCCGGGTTGCCGACACTCTTACGGATGGCGCTGGACACCCTTCCCGTGGCACCGTCCGCCCGTCCCCAGATCCGCGTCGCCGTGGTCGACGACAATCCGGGATTCCGAGAGACGCTCGCCTCGCTGCTCGGGACCGAGGAGCTCGTCGTCGTCGGCGCCGTCGGGCGTGGCTCGGACGCCGTCCACCTCGTTCGCTCCACCGGTCCAGACGTCGTCCTGATGGACGTCCGGATGCCGGAGATGAACGGCATCGAGGCAACGCGGTTGCTGAAGTCGACGTTCCCCGACGTGGGCATCGTCGCGCTCACCGGCGTGGACGACCAGGACGCGGTCCGCGAGATGCTCGTCGCCGGCGCCTCCTGCTACGTGCTCAAGGACTCGGACAGCGAAGAGATCTTCCACGCGATCCGGCAGGCCGCGGCGGGCGGCGGCGTCATCTCCTCGGAGGTGACGCCGCGTGTGATCGGCGAGCTCACGGAGGCGCTCGAGCGGGAGCGGCGCCGTGCGCGCCAGCTCGAGCTCGCGCAGGAGGCGCTCCTCGAGCGCGCCGCGCGGCGCCACGAGCTCCTGAGCCGGCTCGGGCACGAGCTCCGCACGCCGGTCACCGTGATCCTCGGGATGGCCCAGACATTGTCGAAGGGAACGGGGACGAGCGAGCAGCGCGACGAGATGCTCACCGCGCTCGTGATGCGCGCCCAGGGACTCGCGCGCCTCGTCTCCCGCCTTGAGGGCGTGGTGGAGGCGGGGCTCACCGAGTACACCGACGTGATCGACGTGGCCGCCGAGGTCGCCCGGATCTCTTCCCGTGTGCGCGTCGACGCGCCCGATCGCCCGATGCTCGCGACCCTGAACCGGGTCGCCGCCGCCCGGATCCTCGAGGAGCTCGTGGAGAACGCCCTCGAGTTCTCCGACGAGCGGGAGGCCGTCGTGATCAGGGTCGAGAAGTCGCAGCATGGGATCGAGGTCCGCGTCGTCGACAGCGGACCCGGGATCTCGGAGGACGCGCTCGAACGGATCTTCGAGCCGCTCGAGCAGGCGGAGGAGCTGCACACCCGGACGCACCAGGGTGTGGGGCTCGGCCTGACCGTCGCGCGGATGTCGGCCCGCGCGATGGACGGCGACGTCACCCTGGAGAGGACGGGACCGGCCGGTTCCGTGTTCCTCTGGCAGGTCTCGACCGATCCGTTCGGCGCGACCAGCCGCGCCTGAGCCACCGCGGCTACGTGAAGCGGCGCATGTGCACGTTCAACAGGATCCCGACCCCCAGGCTGCTCGCGAGCATCGAGCTCCCGCCGTAGGAGAGGAACGGGAGCGGGATCCCGGTGATCGGCATGATCCCGATCACCATCCCGATGTTCACGAACATCTGGATCGCGAACATGCTCGCGACCCCGGTCGCGAGGTAGGTCCCGAAGGGATCCTTCGACAGGAAGGCGATCCGGATCGCCCGCCACAGCAGCAGGGCGTACAGCACCAGGACGAACGACGCCCCGACGAAGCCGAACTCCTCCCCCGCCACGGTGAAGATGAAGTCGGTGTGCTGCTCGGGCACGTAGTCGAGGGTGGTCTGTCGGCCGTGCAGGAACCCCTGGCCGACGAGGCCGCCGCTGCCGACGGCGATCTCCGCCTGGTCGAGGTTGTACCGCACGTCCGCCGGCGTGTTCTCCCGGTCCAGGAAGGCTCGGAGCCGGTCCAGCTGGTACGCCTTGACGACCCCGAGCTGGAACGCCGCCGCGATCAGGACCACGCAGATCACGACGAGCGCCGCGATCTGACGCGCGCTCACGCCCGCGACGAGGAACATCCCGGCGACGATCGCGACCATCACGATCGACGTCCCGATGTCGGGCTGGATGAACACGAGGACGAGCGGGACGAGCGCCATCGCGCAGAGCCGGATCACGTCCTGGACGGTCGGTGGGCCGTGACGGATCTCCGACAGGCTCGCGGCGAGCATCACGATCAGCCCGATCTTGGCGAACTCCGACGGCGTGATCTGGAACCCGGCGACCTCGAACCAGCGCTGCGCCCCCGCGGCCGTCGAGCCGAGGAACGGCACCCGCACGAGGAGGAGGGCGGCGACCACCCCCGCGTAGATGAATCCGGCGTACACCTTCAGGAACCGGTAGTCGAACGTCGCCGTCAGCAGGAGCAAGACGACGGCGATCGCGGCCGTCACCATCTGCTTGTTCACGCGCAGGAACGGATCGAGACGATCCTGTCGCAGGGTCTGGTTCGTCGCCGAGTACAGGAGGAAGAACCCGACGACGAGCATCAGGGCGGTCACGACGAGCAGGACGATGTCGATGTGGCGGATCGGGCGTCGTTCCTCCGCGAACGCCCGTCCCGCGACGAGGTCCATCAGTCCTCCGCCTCGCCCAGGTCCGGGCCGATGCACGGTGTCCGGTAGATCCGACTCATCACGTTGCGCACGATCGGAGCCGCGGTTTCGGCCCCGAACCCGCCCTGCTCCACCGTCGCGACCACGACGTACTCGGGATCATCGGACGGAACGATGCCGGCGAACCAGGACGTGTCCTGGAACGGCGGCCGCTCCGCCGTCCCCGTCTTCCCGGCCACGTCCAGATCGCACTGGGCGAAGACCGAGGACGCCGTGCCGCCGGTCGTCACGCTCCGAAGCGCCTCGCGCACGTACTCGAGCTCCGCCCTGGGATACGGCAGCGGCCGGCACCGGCCGCCGATGCGCGTGACCCTTTCGCCGTCCCCGTCCTGGATCCGCGCCACGAGATGCGGCCGGCAGAGCTTGCCACTGGCGAGCGCTGCGTAGGCCTGGGCGACCTGCAACGGCGTCGCCTTCATCTCGCCCGAGCCGATCGCGAGCAGGATGTCGATCCCGGGGATCCACCCGTCGGGGTAGACCTCGCGATGGCGCGCCACGTACCTCCGATCGGGCACGGTGCCCGCCGCCTCCGCCGGGAGATCCACGCCGCTCTCGCGGCCGAAGCCCCACCGCCGGACATGTCGCTGGAGCTCCTGGCGGTTCGTTTGGATGTCCAGGTTGTAGAAGAGGCTGCCCCACGCGTAGTACTGCGTGTCGCACGAGACCCGCAGACCGTCGGCGATCGACAGGACGCCCCCGCTCTGCCCGTCCCAATTCTGGAAGAGCGTGCCCGACTCGTCGCCCGGGTGGACGTATTCCGCCGGACAGTCGTAGTAGCCGCCGAGCGACGCGAGGCCCTCCTTCACCGCCGCGAGGGCGACGAACGGCTTGAACGTGGAGCCCGGGGCGTACGTGATCTGGGTGGCGCGGTTCAGCATCGGCGCCCGTCGGCTCTCGAACAGCTGGAACCGTTGCGACTCGGTGAGCCCCCGCACGAACCACCCCGGCCGGAACGTCGGCCAGGAGGCCATCGCCACGATCCCTCCGGTGTCCGGGTTGAGGACCACGACCGCGCCGGCGTTCGCCTCGAGTCCGCGGTTCGTGCTCTGGTCGTAAACCGTCCGCGCGCGTTCGAGGCCCGCCTTCAACTCCTCCTCGGCGATCCGCTGGACGTCGAGATCGAGCGCGAGCCGCAGGTCGTGGCCGGGCTCCGCCGGCTTCGGGTCGAACTCCCGTAACACCTCACCGTCGGAGTTCACGAGGAACCGCTCCTGACCCGGCTCGCCGCGCAGCCAGCGCTCGTAGGTGGACTCCACCCCCGCCTTCCCGACGAGGTCCGAGGGCCCGTAGCCGGCGAACCTCCGGCGCTCGAGCTCCTCGGCGTTGATCTGGCCCACCCAACCGACCACGTGCGCCCCGAGCGCGCCCTGGGGATAGTTGCGGACGCTCTGCTCGACGACCTCGACCCCGGGGAACTTCTCCGGCTCCTCGCGGATCTTGAAGTACACCTCCTCCGGCACGAACTCGGCGACCGGCACCGGCTGATAGCTGTAGTACAGCTTCGTCCCCAGCTCCTCGCCGAGATCCTGCGCCGGGACGCCGAGGATCTCCGAGAGGTGCGCGAGCGTCGACTCGGCGTCGTCCCCCAGCTCGTCGCGATTGATCCGCACTTCGAGGCTGAGCCGATTGTGGACGAGTCGGCGCCCGTCCCGATCCAGGATGTCGCCCCGGAGCGCGTCCGTCTCCACGATCCGGATCGAGTTGTCGAGCGCGTCGCGCGCGTGCTGAGGACCTGCGAGGACCTGGAGGAACCAGAGGCGGGTCGTGAGCGCGACGAACATGAACGCCACGACGAACGCGAGCATCTTCAACCGGCCGGCCGCCCGATCCATCAGAAGCGCACCACCCGGCCGGCGTGCGTCGCCGCCGACGCACGCCGAAGGATCGGGAAGAAGATCGGCGTCAGCACGGCGCCGTAGACCGCGGTGAGGAGGACGACCTTCGCGATGTAGCCGAACGGGCCTTCCTCCTCTCCGAGGAGGAAGGCCACACCCTGGTGGAACGCCACGCCCCCCGCCGTCCCGAGCGCGACGAGGATCGCCGGCAGGAGCGGGGACGGCGACGTGATGTAGTGACGCGCGAGGCCGACCGTGTAGCCCAGGATCGTCAACGTGAGCGCCGTGATGCCCTTCGGCATGTTGAGCATGAAATCCTGGGCCAGGCCGCCGATGAAGCCGAACAGCGCGCCCTCCGCAGGGCCGCGCAGGGCGGCGAAGACCACGGTGACGAGATACAGGAGCTCCGGCTTCACGCCGAGGAGCGACATCTCGGGGAATACGGTCGTCTGCAGCAACAGGGCGGTCACGATCACGGCGATGAAGACGATGGCCCTCCTCACGTCGTCCCGTCCCCCTCCCGGTCCCGCACCATCACCAATACGTACTGCAGCGTAGAGAAATCGACCGCCGGCCGGACCGTCACGATCGATTCGACGCCGTCCGGCTCGCTGAACGCTCGCGATACCGTGCCGATCAGGATCCCGGGCGGGTAGAGCCCCCGCTGTTCGTTCACCTCGTAGCCGAGCGTCACGACGGACTCCGGCTCGGTCTCGCTCACCTCGATGCCCGGGCCGAGCAGCTCCATCCGGAGCTCCTCGGCCCCCCGACCCTCGACGGTGCCGGCCTCCTGGGACGTCGTCAGCTTGCCGGGCACGACGAAGCCACGGTCGATCAGGAGCTGGACCAGCGACGAATCGGGTGTCACCGAGACGACCCTGCCCACGAGACGTGGTCCGGCCTCGTCCCCGGTGACCACCGGCATGTTCTCATCGATCCCATCGTTCGACCCGGCGTCGATCGTGATCGTCCATTCGAAGTTCGAAACGCTGCTCGCGATCACGCGGGCGGCGGCGGTGCGCGTCAGGGTCGCCTGCAGCCCGAGGATCCGCTCCAGGCTCTCGATCTGCTGGGTGAGCTCCTGGTTCAGCTGCTGCGAGGTCTTCAGGTCCTCCAGCTCCTCCCGGAGGGAGTCGTTCTCGTTCGCGAGCGAGGGGAGGTCCGCGAGGTCGCTGAAGAAGTTGCTGACCGGGTCCACGACGCTCGAGACCGCCCGCTGGAGCGGCGCGATCGCGCCGTTGACCGCCCGCCCCGCGGCGGCCAGGGGACCCTCGTCCCCCGCCCGGTAGTCGACCGTGATGATCGCCAGCGACGCGGCGATGAGGGACACGACCAGGAGCCTGGCGGAGCGGGGCCGTTGCCGGATAGCCACGACGGCGGGTTACCGCCGGTTGCTCGACGTCACCAGGACCCGCTGGAGGACCTCGAACTCCTCGAGGCACTTGCCGGACCCGAGCACGACCGCCTGCAGCGGCGTGTCGGCGATACGGACCGGCATCCCGGTCTCGTGACGGAGGCGCTTGTCGAGTCCCCGGAGGAGCGCTCCCCCGCCGGTGAGCACGATGCCGCGGTCCATGATGTCCGCGGCGAGCTCGGGGGGCGTCCGGTCCAGGGTGGTCTTGATCGCGTCGATGATCGCGTTGACGGGCTCTTCGATCGCGCGGCGGATCTCCTCCGCCGCGATCGTGATCGTCTTCGGAAGGCCGGAGACGAGGTCGCGTCCCTTGATCTCGGCGACGAGCTCCTCGGGCATCGGGTAGACCGACGCGATCGCGAGCTTGATCGCCTCCGACGTGCGCTCGCCGAGGAGCAGCGAGTACTCCTTCTTCACGTGCTGGATGATCGCCTCGTCCAGCTCGTCACCGCCGATCCGGATCGACGTGGACGTGACGATCCCACCGAGGGAGATCACCGCGACCTCGGTCGTCCCGCCGCCGATATCGACGACCATGTTGCCGGTCGGCTCGTGGATCGGAAGCCCCGCGCCGATCGCCGCCGCCATCGGCTCCTCGATGATGTACGCGCGCCGGGCACCGGCGGCGATCGTCGCCTCCTCGACCGCGCGTTGCTCGACGCCGGTGATGCCGGACGGCACGCAGACGACGACGCGCGGTTTCGCGAGCAGTCGGCGCTTGTGTACGCGTTGGATGAAGTACCGGAGCATCTTCTCCGTGACGTCGAAGTCGGCGATCACGCCGTCCTTCAGGGGACGAACGGCCTGGATGTGCGAGGGCGTGCGGCCGATCATCCGCTTGGCTTCCGCGCCCACGGCAAGGATGGCTCCAGTAAGGGTGTTGAGCGCGACGACCGACGGCTCGTTCAGGACGACTCCGCGTCCACGCACGTAGACGAGCGTGTTCGCCGTCCCGAGGTCCACCGCCATATCGCGACCAAGGAACCCCAGTACCCCCTCCGTCCCCTGGGGTCGGGGCGTGGGGGAAGAAGCGATCTGAACCCTCTCGGCCATGGGCTCGACGCAGATTGAACAGGGTTCCCTCGGTCGTGGCAACCTGAGGGGGATGACCGTCGAGGGAACGAGACATGCGGTGCTCTTCCCCGGGCAGGGCTCGCAGTTCGAGGGGATGGCCGATCCGTGGACCGGACACCCCGCGAGCCAGGCGATCCTGGACGAGGCGGCGGAGGCATTGGGCGCCGACGTGGTGGCCGCGGCCCGCGACCCGTCTGCCCTCGCGACGACGAGGTTCGTCCAGCCGGCGCTGCTGGCGTGCGACGTGGCCGCGTTCCGGGTCCTGGAGGCCGAGGGCCTCTCGTTCGTGGGCGCGGCCGGCCATTCCCTGGGCGAGTTCGCCGCGTTCGTGGCCGCCGGTGTGATGCCGCTCGGAGACGCGCTCGACCTCGTCGTCGTGCGCGGCGACGCGATGCAGCGCGCGGGCGAGGAGCGACCCGGGACGATGTCGGCGCTCCTCGGCGTCGGGACCGAGGGCGCCGCGGCACTCTGCGACGAGGCCCGCGGCGGCGACGACCTCGTCGTCGCCAACGAGAACTCTCCCGCGCAGGTCGTGATCTCCGGATCGGTACAGGCGATCGAGCGCGCGGAGTCGCTCGCGAAGGAGCGGCGGATCCGCACCGTGCGTCTGTCGGTCGCCGGCGCGTTCCACTCGCCTTTGATGGAGTCGGCGCGGAGCGCGATCGACGAGCGGCTCGACACGATCGCGTTCTCGGCGCCCGGGTTCCCCGTCGCCGAGAACGTGAGCGGTGCGCTCGAGGACGACCCCGAGGTCCTGCGGTCGCTCGTGCGCCGGCAGGTCGTGTCGCCCGTGCGGTGGGTGACGTCGGTGCGCGCGCTCGCCGCCGCGGGCGCGACGTCGTTCCTCGAGGCGGGACCCGGCGACGTCCTGACCAAGCTGATGAAACGGATCGTGCCCGACGCGGCAGGGCGAGCGATCGGATCGCCCGAGCACGCCCGCGCCGCCGCGTCGGGCGCGCCGTAGGCGACCCGGAGCGGGGCCTCCGACCGACTACACTCGCACCGTGACCAGGAGCGCCACCATCTCGGGCGTCGGGTCCTCCCTCCCCC
Source organism: Actinomycetota bacterium (assembly GCA_036281075.1). Lineage (GTDB taxonomy): Bacteria > Actinomycetota > UBA4738 > UBA4738 > HRBIN12 > JAJNBA01. The sequence goes on from DASUPO010000052.1 coordinate 46,879, forward strand.
CTCGACTCGTTCCGAACACGTGGTTCGAGGACAAGGTCGAGACGAGCGACGAGTGGATACGGGACCGGACCGGGATCGAGGCACGCCACTTCGTGGACGAGGGCGTCGACACGTCGGACCTCGTGGTCGAGGCGGGGAGGGCCGCGATGGAGACCGCGGCGATCTCGCCCGACCAGCTCGACATGATCGTCGTCGCGAGCGTGACCGGGGACACGCCGTTCCCCGCGACCGCGGTCTGGGCGCAGGAGAAGCTCGGTGTCCGGGTCCCGGCCTTCGACGTGAACGCGGCCTGCGCCGGGTTCAGCTACGGCCTCGCGAGCGCCACCGCGTTCGTGCAGGCGGGGATGGCGGACACGATCCTGCTCGCCGGGGCAGAGATCTTCAGCCGGATCCTCGACTTCGACGACCGAACCACATCGATCCTGTTCGGCGACGGCGCCGGCGCCGTCGTCGTGCAGGCGACCGACCGCGCGGGGATCGAGGGCACGATCCTCGGCGCGGACGGGACCGCGGCCGAGATCCTGATGATGCCGGCCGGGGGGACGCGCACGCCCGCGTCGCACGCGACCGTGGATGCTCACGACCACGCGATCCGCATGCCGAAGGGCCGAGAGGTGTTCAAGCGAGCCGTGACCGAGATGGCAGCGGCCTGTCGCGAGCTCCTGGAGAAGTCGGGGCACACGGCCGCCGACGTCGACGTTCTGATCCCCCACCAGGCGAACGCCCGGATCATGATCGCGGTCGCCGAGCGGCTGGGGGTCCCCGAGGAGCGGTCCGTGCTCGACGTCGCCGAGGTCGGCAACACGAGCGCGGCCTCGATCCCGATCGCGCTCGCGCGCGCGTGGAACGCCGGCCGGATCGCGGAGGGCGACCTCGTCCTGTTCACGTCGTTCGGCGCGGGGCTCACGTGGGGCGCGACGTTGGTCCGCTGGACGATGCCGGGACCCGGCGCGTGACGTCGAAGGTCGCGGTGGTCTCGGGGGGTTCCCGAGGGATCGGACGTGCGTGCGCCGAGGCCCTCGCCGGAGCCGGCTGGACCGTGGCGGTCGGGTATCGCGCGAACGAAGCCGACGCGAAGGAGGCGCTCGAGGGACTCGAAGCTGCCGGGACGGCCGGCATGGCCGTGTTCCTCGACGTGACCGACGAGTCGAGCGTGCACGAGGCGTTCCGGCGGATCTCGGACGAGGCCGGACCGGTCACGGGGCTCGTGAACAACGCCGGGTATTCGCGCGACGGTCTGCTCCTGAAGTACTCGATGGAGGAATACGAGCGCACGATGGCCACGAACCTGCGCGGCTCGTTCCTGTGCGCGCGTGCCGCCCTTCGGAGCATGCTCCGGGAGAAGTGGGGGCGCATCGTGAACATGTCGAGCGCGGTCGCTCTTCACGGCAACGCGGGACAGACCGTGTACGCGGCGACGAAGTCGGGACTCCTCGGCCTCACGAAATCCCTCGCCCGCGAGGTGGGCGGCAAGGGCATCACGGTGAACGCGCTGTGTCCCGGGCTGCTGGAGACCGAGATGACCGCGCACCTGAACGACGAGGCGCGTGCCTACTACCTCGATCAGACGCCGGCGAGACGGCCGGCCTCGCTGGAGGAGGTTGCCGTGGTCGTGCGGTTCCTGATGTCGGACGAGGCGTCCTACGTGAACGGTGCAGCGATCCCCGTGGACGGAGGACTCACCGCCTAGTCGTGACCGAAGCTCCGCCGGTAGGCTCGGCGGAAGGCGAAGACAGAAGACGAAAGACACACAGAGCGAGAAGAAGGAGAGAAGTGGGCATGGATCGTTCGGAGATCGAGACGAGGGTGAAGAAGGTGCTCGCGGAGCAGCTCGCCGTCGACGAGGCGCAGGTCGTCCCGGACGCACGCTTCGCGGAGGACCTGAACGCGGACTCGCTCGACCTCGTCGAGGCGGTGCTCGCGCTCGAGGAGGAGTGGAGCATCGAGATCCCCGAGGACGAGATGGAGTCGGTCAAGACGGTCGGCCAGGCCGTGGATCTCGTCGCGACGAAGCTCGGGGTGTCCTAGCCGCCGGCATGGCATCCGACCGACCGGAGCGTACGAAGGTCGTCGTCACGGGCATCGGCCCCGTCACGCCGGTCGGCACGGGCGTGGGATCGTTCTGGTCGGGCCTCCTCGAGGGGCGCAACGGCGTCCGGGAGATCGGCCGGTTCCCCACCGACGACCTCCCCGTGAAGGTCGCAGGCGACGTCCACGACTTCGACCCCTCGGCCTGGCTCGACCCGAAGGAGATCCGGCGGACCGACCGGTTCTCGCACTACGCGATCGCCGCGGGGAAGCTCGCATGGGACGACGCCGGCGCTCCCGAGGTCCCGTCGGACCGCGGTGGCATCGTGTTCGGCACCGGGATCGGCGGGATCGAGACGCTGCTGAACCAGCACCTCGTGATGCTCGAGAAGGGGCCCGGCCGCGTCTCGCCGTTCATGGTGCCCGCGCTGATGGCCAACGCCGCCGCCGGGCACCTCGCGATGAAGTACGGCTTCACGGGGCCCAACTACTGCACCGTGTCCGCGTGCGCCTCCTCGAACCACGCGATCGGCGAGGGGATGCGTCTGATCCGCGACGGCTACCTCGATGTCGCGATCGTCGGCGGGAGCGAGGCGGCGACGCACCCGCTCACGGTCGCGGCGTTCGCGCAGATGACGGCGCTCACGAAGAACCCGGATCCGGAGACCGCGTCGCGCCCGTTCGACGCGCACCGGAACGGCTTCGTGCTCTCCGAGGGCGCGGCCGCGATGATCCTCGAGTCCGAGGAGCACGCGCGAGCGCGGGGCGCCACGATCTACTGCGAAGTCGCCGGCTACGGGATGTCCGACGACGCGCACCACATCACGGCGCCGGATCCCAAGGGATCCGGCGCCGCCCTCGCGATGCGGTGGGCCCTCGCCGACGCCGGCGAGGAGGCGGCCTCGGTCACGTACGTCAACGCGCACGGCACGTCCACGCCGCTGAACGACGCGAGCGAAACGGTGGCGATCAAGGCGGTGCTGGGCGACGAGATCGCCCACCACGTGGCGATCTCGTCCACGAAGTCGATGACGGGCCACATGCTGGGCGCGGCCGGCGCCGTCGAGGGCGCCGTGTGCGCACTGGCGATCTCGCGAGGGGCGGTGCCGCCGACGATCCACTACGAGACGCCCGACCCGGACTGCGACCTCGACTACGTGCCCAACGAGGCGCGCGAGCTGGACGTCACGCTCGCCCTGTCGAACTCCTTCGGGTTCGGCGGGCAGAACGCCTGCGTGGCGTTCCGCCGGGTCGCCTAGCTGTCGTTCGGGAGCTCCTTCCAGAATCCGATCGTCTTGCGCCGGTACCCCATCCCCGACTCGTAGAAGGGCACGGACGTCGGACTGTCCGCAACGGAGATCACCACCGCCTGTGACGCGCCTCGCTTGACGGCCCAGTCTTCGATGGCGCTCATCAGCTCGCGTCCGACGCCTCTCCGTCGCTCGAGTTGCGTCACGACGAGCGAGTCCACCTTGAGGACAACCTCGCCGACCTCGCGGACCAGCTGCCGCTCGGCGTCGGGGAAGGGCCGCCAGATCCTGGCTTGGATCGATCCAACGACACGGCCGCCCTCGTCCGCCACTAACCAGATGACGTCGTCGTCCTCTCGGTCCCTCGCGAGGGCGTCGCGGAACCAATCACTGAGACCCTCCTCCTCCGGCACGCGGTACCACGCCGCATCGCGTTCCGCGTAGTACCGGCCGAACTCGATCCACAGTGCCGCGAGGTCGTCGGCGTCCGACGGAGTGGCGAGACGGATCTGAGGACGTTCGCTCACGAGGTCGATGTTGCCAACGGCACCCTCTCACCGCGGGCGCCCAGACGTCGCGCTCGTCACGGTTCGAACGAGCGGTACCAGCGTCCCCCGTTGACGACGGTCGTCGCCGTCGCGCCGTTCACGTCACCCTCGAACCGGACGCGGCGTGGGATCGCCGGGTCGCCGACGGCGAACGACCCGTCGTCCTGGGGGACGAGGTCGCCACCCTCCTCGTCCGCCGCGTCGGTCGGGTAGGAGATCGCCAGTCGTCCCTTGCGCAGCACCACGCGGAGCACCGGTGCCCACGGATCGTCGTTGCGGTACAGGCCGGGATGTCGACGCCACCCGGGGGGCGGCTCCTCCGGTTCCGGCCCGCCGTAGGCCTCGCCCCGGAACCAGGCGCCACCGTGGAAGGCCTCGACCGCCCTCCCGTTCGCATCGGAGCGGAACTCGAGCGGATGACGCTCGAGGGCCGGGTGCGCCACCAGGAACGTCGGCTCGATCTCGGCCTCGAGGGGATCGCGTTCGAGCCGGGCGGACACCGGACCGACGGTGACGCGGAGCCCATCTTCGAGCGCGTCGACGACGAGCGTGCGTCCGTCGTCGCCGGTGTACGTGCCGACGTAGCGCTCGGCGTCGGGGATCGCGGTGGCGGCCGGCGGCGCCCACGCCTCCGGCAGCGCCTCTCCCGCGAGGCTGGCCGACACCGCCGCGAGCGCGCTCGCCATCAGGCCGCGCTTGTCTCCGCCGCCGTTCTGCAGGATCACGCACCCGAGTCCCTCTTCGGGAACCGTCACCACCAACGCCGTGTACCCGACCATCCCGCCCGAGTGCCCGAGCCAGGTCCGCCCGTCGTGAACCTCGCTCCATAGCCCGTATCCGTACGGACCGTCCTCGTCCACGTAGGGAGCGGCCATCAGCCGCGCGAACCCGCCCTCCGACAGGATCCGCCCGCCCCGGCCGTCGGGCGCGTCGCCGCGGGCCAGCAGCAGCCGCGCGTACGCGCACATGTCCACCACGGTCGAGACGATCGAGCCGTCCGCCGTGTTGGAGATCGTCCGCGGCGCGGATGCGAGCGGATGGCGGAGCTGCGCCGGCCGATCGGTGAGGAGCGGTTCGTAGCCGGTCGCGAGGTCGGTCCAGACGTCGTCGGTGATCGCCGCGACAGAGGCCGACATGCCGAGTGGCCCGAGCAGCCGCTCCGCCAGGAGCTCGTGGATCGGGAGCCCGGTGAGCGCCTCCAGCACGGCGCCGACGATCTTGTAGCCGTCGTTCGAGTAGTGGAACCGCGTCCCCGGCGGGAATGTCGCGGGGTTGGCGCGCAGGAGCTGGAGCGCGCCCGCGAAGCCCGGGGCGTCCTCTGAGCCCGTGTGCAGCCCCGCCGTATGCGTGAGCAGGTGATGCATCGTGATCGGCCCGAACGGCTCGGGCAGCCCGAGCCACCGCAGCAGCTCGTTCACCGAGACATGGAGGTCGAGGCGACCGGCGTCGACCTCCTGCATCGCCACGATCGACGAGAAGGACTTCGAGATCGAGCCGATCTGGAACCGCGTCTCGGGACGGACCGGCGCGCGCGACGCCACGTCGGCCATCCCCCGCACGACGACGCCGAGGATCTCCTCGCGGTCGGTGAGCGCGAGGGCGGCGCCGGCCGCATGCGACGCCGTCAGGTGGTGTTCGAGGCTCGCGCCGACCCGGTCGAAGGCCTCCTCGAGACCGGCCATCGCGCCGGGGTCACGCTCCGAAGAAGAGCTTGACCTCGCGCGCCGCCGACTCCGCAGAGTCGCTCCCGTGCACCACGTTCTCGGTGATCACGGACGCGAAGTCGCCTCGGATCGTGCCCCCGGGCGCGTCCGCGGGGTCGGTCGGACCCATCAGCTCGCGCCAGATGGAGATCGCGTCCTCCCCGCTGACCTTGGCCACCACCACGGGCCCGCCGGTGATGAACGTCACGAGCTCCCCGTAGAACGGTTTCTCGCGATGCTCCCCGTAGTGTTCCTCGGCCACGTCCCGGGAGATCGTCTCCATCCGCAGGTCCTCGATCGTGAGCCCTGCCTCTTCCACCCGTCGCAACACCTCGCCGATCAGACGGCGGCGGACGCCGTCGGGCTTCACGATGAGCAGCGTCGATTCCGTGGCCATGCTCAGGAGGCTCCCCCCAACGCCCGGCGGGCGTCGGCGACAGTGTAGAGGGACCCCGTCACCAGGATCAGATCGTCCTCGGCGGCCGCGGCGCGAGCCGCCGCGAGCATCTCCGCGACGGTGCCGAGGTCCGCGACGCGCCCGCCGGCGGTGGCGATCCGCGCGGCGATCTCCTCCGCGCGGAAGCTCCGGACGCTCGCGTTCTGGGCCGCGTACCACACGTCGGTGATCGGAGCGAGCGGCGCGATCACCCCGTCGAGGTCCTTGTTCGACGAGACGGCGAGAACGACGTGGAGCCGCTCGGCGACGAAGGACTCCCCCAGGGCACGGGCCAGCGCCTCGGCGCCCGACGGGTTGTGGGCACCGTCCAGGAGGACCGTCGGCGCGCGGCCCGCGATCTCGAGCCGACCGGGGATCCGCACCTGCGCCATGCCCGACCGCGTCGCGTCGACGTCGAGCGCGTGCCCGAGGGCCGCCTCGGCCGCGACGATCGCCGCCCCCGCGTTGCGCACCGCGTGCTCCCCGAACATCGGCACGAACAGCTCGTCGTACACGGTGGACGGGCTCGCGATCCGGAACTGCTGTCCACCCAGGGCCGGGAGGCGGGCTGCCACCTTCCAGTCTCGGTCCTCGTGGAACACCGTTGCGCCCACCTCGGCCGCGCGAGACTCGATCACGTCGAGGGCGTCCCCGTACGGCTGCGCGCGCACGGCGACGGTGGATCCGGGCTCGATGATCCCCGCCTTCTCCGACGCGACCTCGCGGACCGTCGACCCGAGCTCCGGATGATCCAGGCCGACCTCACCGATCACGGCGACCGCCCCGTGCGCGACGTTCGTCGCGTCCCACGATCCCCCCATCCCCACCTCGAGCACGGCGAGCCCCACCGGCTTGTCCGCGAACCACAGGAAGGCGAGCGCTGTCAGCGCCTCGAAGTAGGTCGCGTCCACGTCGCCCTTCCCGTCCACGATCTCGAGGAAGGGCTCGAGGTGCTCCCATTCCTCCGCGAACTCCTCCTCGAAGATGTCGGCGCCGCACACGGAGATCCGCTCCCGGACCGTGAGCAGGTGCGGTGAGGTGAAGAGTCCGGTCGTGAGACCGTGGGCGCACGTGATCGCCGCCGCGATGCGGGCGATCGTGCTCTTCCCGTTCGTCCCGGTGACGTGGATCGCCGGGTAGGTGTGCTGCGGGTCGTCGAGGAGCTCGGTGATCGCGCGGATCCGGTCGAGACTCGGCTCCGGCATGTGCTCCGGCTGCCGTCGATCGAGCCGGGCGAGGGCGTCCTCGAACCGCATCACCCGAGCTCGTCCAGCTGCTCCTGGAGCGACACGGCTTCACGCTCCAGTTGTTCCGCCTTGAGCTTCTCGGACGCGACCACTTCCGCCGGAGCTTTCGACAGGAAGCCCTGGTTCCCGAGTTTCGCCGATACGACCCGCACCTTCTCTCGGGCCGTCCTCAGCTGTCCTTCGACTCGCTCCCGCTCCACGTCCAGGTCGATGAGATCTCCGACGAACACCAGCGCGGTTTCTCCGCCGATCAGGATGCGAACGAACCCCTTGGCCTGGGGACCGGGCGGCTCGGACGCGGGCGCGGGAACACCCGCGAGTCGCATGACCTCCGCCGAGAACCAACCCCTGGTTGCCTCGTACGCAGGTCGTTCCGCGGGACCCTCGAGGAAGACGACCGGCAAGATCGCCCTCGGCGAGATGCGGTACTGACTCCTGACCCTCCTCACGCTCGAAACGAACTCCTCGACGAAGGGCCACGCGGCCTCGGCGCCCGCGCCGAGGGCCGCGTGGTCCTCGTGCTCGCCGGCCTCCGGCCACGGAGCCCGGACGATCGTCTCGCCGATCCCGAAGCGCTGCCAGATCTCCTCGGTCACGAACGGCATCACGGGATGCAAGAGGCGGAGCGTCCGCTCCAGCACCCAGGCGAGGACGTTCGCGGAGTCCTCGCGTTCCCGGGCGTCCTCGCTCCGCAGCCGCTCCTTCTCCATCTCGAGGGACCAGTCGCAGAACTCCGACCAGAAGAACCGGTAGAGCGCCTGAGCGGCCGAGGCGAAGTCGAACCGATCGAGCGCGCCGTTCACGTCGGCGACGCACCGCTGGTGCCGGGCGAGCAGCCAGTGCTGCGGCGCCGACAGGCGGTCGACCGGCGGAAGCGACGGCTCGCCCCCGGGGAACGTCTGCAGCACGAGCCGGGCCGCGTTCCAGATCTTGTTCGCGAAGTTCCGGCCGCCCTCGATCGAGTCGACCGAGAGCGGGATGTCCTGCTGCCCGCCGGTGGCGAGCCGCACGATCGAGAAGCGCATCGCGTCCGCGCCGTACCGATCGATCATCTCGACGGGATCGATCACGTTACCGAGGGACTTCGACATCTTGCGGCCGTGCGCGTCGCGGATCAGCCCGTGGATCACGACGTCACGGAAGGGGATGTCGCCGGCGAGCGAGATGCCGGACATGATCATGCGGGCGACCCAGAGGTACAGGATCTCGTAGCCGGTCACGAGCGCCGCGTTCGGATAGAAGGCCCGCAGGTCCTCGGTGTCGTCCGGCCATCCGAGCGTGGAGAACGGCCAGAGCTGCGAGGAGAACCACGTGTCGAGCACGTCCGGGTCCTGCTGGATCTCGGTCGACCCACAGGTGGCGCAGGCGTCCGGGTCCTCGATCGCGACCGTGACGTGGCCATCGGGGCAGTACCAGGCCGGGATCCGGTGGCCCCACCAGAGCTGGCGCGAGATGTTCCAGTCGCGGAGCCCCTCGAGCCAGCTCACGTACGCCTTGGTCCACCGCGCCGGCCAGAACGTGATCGACCCGTCCTCCGCCGCCTTCGTCGCGGGTTCCTTCAGGCCGTCCACCGCGACGAACCACTGGAGCCCGGACATCCAGGGCTCGATCTCGCTGTGGCATCGATAGCAGTGGGCGACCGCGTGCCGGTAGGGCCGCTCTTCGCGCACGAGCAAGCCGAGCTTCTCGAGCGCCTCACGGACCGCTTGCCGCGCGTCGTAGCGCCCGAGACCGAAGAACTCCTCCGCCGCGTTCGCGTTCACGCGCGCCTCCGCGTCCAGGATGTTCCGCGGCGGCAGGCCCGTCCGCTGCGCGATCTCGAAGTCGATGACGTCGTGGGCGGGGGTCACCTTCACCGCACCCGTCCCGAACGTCGGGTCGACCGCCTCGTCGGCGACGATCGGAAGATCCCGACCGTCGAACGGGTGCCGGACCGTCCGGCCGACGACGTCCCGGTAGCGATCGTCCGACGGGTGCACCGCGATCCCCGTGTCGCCGAGCACCGTCTCGAGGCGGGTCGTCGCGACCTCCACGGAGCCGGAGCCATCGGACAGCGGATATCGGAACGTCACGAGCTCCCCGTCGACCTCCTCGTGCTCGACCTCGGAGTCCGACAGGCCCGTCTGGTCCGTCGGGCACCAGTTGATGAGACGCTCGCCGCGGTAGATCAACCCCCGCTCGTACCAACGGACGAAGGCCACGCGGACCGCGCGAACGAGTCCCTCGTCCATCGTGAACCGCTCGCGATCCCAATCGAGGGAGCAGCCCATCCGTTCGAGCTGGCCGATGATCTCGCCGCCGTACTGCTCCTTCCAGGCCCAGACCCGTTCGACGAACGCATCGCGGCCGAGCTCGCGGCGATCGATCCCATCCTTCTGCAGCTCCCGCTCCACGACGACCTGCGTGGCGATGCCCGCGTGGTCCATGCCGGGGACCCAGAGCGCCGCCAGCCCGCGCATCCGGGCTCGCCGGATCAGGATGTCCTCGATGGAGCGGCCGAGCGCGTGGCCGATGTGCAGGCGGCCGGTCACGTTGGGGGGCGGGATCACGATGCAGTAGGCGTCGGAGGGGTCGTCGGGGACCTCGGCGTGGAACCAGCCGCGGCCGATCCACTCCTCGGCCCATCGCGGCTCCACCGAGGCGGCGTCGTACCGGGTCGACATCTCCGCCGGCCGCGCCGGCGCCTCGGGATCCGCCATGAAGTCGAGTGTAGCGAGCGACCTCCGGCGACCCGCCGACGGTCCAGCCCGAGCTCGGGTGTATGCTCGCGCGACCCGACGACCCGCACGCGGGGAGGACGTTCGATGGCCGACGCGACGCTGATCGACCGGCTCCGCGGCGTGGCGATCTTCCGTGGCCTCGACGAGAAGGAGCTCCAGCGGGTCGTCGCCGTCGGTAAGGAGGTCACGTTCGACCCCGGGACGGCGATCGCGCTGCAGGACCAGGGCGCGGCCGGGTTCCACCTGATCCTGGACGGCCGGGTGGCCGTCGACGTCGGCGGCCACGAGCGCGCGAAGCTCGGTCCCGGGAACTACTTCGGGGAGATGTCGCTCCTCGACGGCCTCCCTCGTTCGGCCACCGTCCGGGCCGAGGAGCGGACGACGACGTTCGCCCTCACGTCCTGGCAGTTCCTTCCGCTGCTGGACGAGTACCCCTCGATCAGCAGGGCGCTCCTCGTGGAGCTCTGCGGGCGGCTCCGCCGGGTCGAGCACGACCCGGTCCATTGAAAGTGAGGCGCGGGCGGCGCCGCCGGGGGACGGGAGCCGGCTAGGCCGTCTTCTCCTGCCGCTCGCCGCCGGCGCGCTTCTTCGCCTGCTTCGAGCGGGGCACGAGCGTGGGGTTCACGCCCGTGAGGACGACGTCGCGATCGACGAGGCACTTCGTGACGTCCTCCCGGGACGGCAGCTCGTACATCACGTTGAGCAGGACCTCCTCCATGATCGCGCGCAGCCCGCGCGCGCCGGTCCCGCGTTGGATCGCCTGCTCCGAGATCGCGCGCATCGCGTCGTCGGTGAACTCGAGCTCGACCCCGTCGAACTCGAAGAACTTCTTGTACTGCTTCACGAGCGCGTTCTTCGGCTGCGTGAGGATGTCCACGAGCGCGTCCTCGTCGAGGCTGTTCACGCTGGTGAGCAGCGGCAAGCGGCCCACGAACTCCGGGATCAACCCGTACTTCAGGAGGTCCTCCGGGAGGACCTGGGCGAAGATCGCGCCGAGATCCTTCTCCTGACGGGACAGGACCTCGGCCCCGAAACCGACGCCCTTCTTGCCGATCCGGCTCTCGATGATCGTGTCGAGCCCGGCGAACGCGCCGCCGCAGATGAAGAGCACGTTCGTCGTGTCGATCTGGATGAACTCCTGGTGCGGATGCTTGCGGCCGCCCTGGGGCGGCACCGAGGCCGTCGTGCCCTCGAGGATCTTCAGCAGCGCCTGCTGGACGCCCTCACCGCTCACGTCCCGCGTGATCGACGGGTTCTCGGACTTCCGAGCGATCTTGTCGATCTCGTCGATGTAGATGATCCCGGTCTCGGCCTTCTTCACGTCGTAGTCGGCCGCCTGGATCAGCTTCAGCAGGATGTTCTCGACGTCCTCGCCGACGTAGCCGGCCTCCGTGAGGGCGGTGGCGTCGGCGATCGCGAACGGGACGTTCAGCATCCTCGCCAGGGTCTGGGCAAGGTAGGTCTTCCCACAGCCCGTCGGGCCGAGGATCAGGATGTTCGACTTCTGGAGCTCGACCTCCTGATCCTTCGCCCCCACCTGGATCCGCTTGTAGTGGTTGTAGACGGCGACGGACATGACCTTCTTGGCCTGGTCCTGTCCGACGACGTACTCGTCCAGGAAGGCGTAGATCTCGGCCGGCTTCGGGAGCTCGTCGAGCTTCAGCTCGGCGGTGTCGGAGAGCTCCTCCTCGATGATCTCGTTGCAGAGGTCGATGCACTCGTCGCAGATGTAGACGCCGGGACCGGCGATCAGCTTCTTGACCTGCTTCTGGCTCTTCCCGCAGAACGAGCACTTCAGCAGGTCCGACTCGCCGAACTTCGCCATCCGCTCGAGCCTTCCTCTCCCGTGACCTCTGCCGTCCCGTGGCTCCTCGATACGCCACGACCGGGCTTCCAGCCCGGTCGTGGTCTCCGATATTACGCCCCCGCAGCGGCCGCCGCTGTCAGCTCCGCCGGCATGTCTCGACGATTCACGAGCACCTCGTCGATGATCCCGTACTCCTTCGCCTCGTCCGGCGTGAGGATGAAGTCGCGGTCGGTGTCCTTCGTGATCTTCTCGACCGCCTGGCCCGTGTGCTGCGCGATCAGCTCGTCCAGCAGCTTCCGATACCGGAGGATCTCCCGCGCCTGGATCTCGATGTCCACGGCCTGACCCTGCGTCCCACCGTGCGGCTGGTGCAACAGCACCCGCGCGTGCGGGAGCATGAACCGCTTGCCCTTGGCGCCGGCGAGCAACAGGAACGCGGCGAACGAGGCCGCCTGTCCCATGCAGATCGTCGTGATGTCGGGCTTGATGTACTGCATCGTGTCGTACACGGCGAAGCCGGACGCGACGTCACCGCCGGGCGAGTTGATGTACAGGTTGATGTCCTTGTCCGGGTCCTCGGACTCCAAGTGGAGCATCTGCGCCATCACGAGGTTCGCCACGGCGTCGTCGATCGGCGTGCCGAGGAAGATGATCCGTTCCTTCAGCAATCGCGAGTAGATGTCGAACGACCGCTCGCCGCGACTGGTCTGCTCGACCACGACGGGGACGAGATAGCTCTCCGGGGTGTCCATCATGCGTTCGCCTCCTCCATCTTCACATCGGCACGCTCGACCAGGAGGTCGAGGGCCTTGGTCCTGATGATATCCCCGGCCAGCGTTACGACCTGACCGGTCCGCTCGAGATCCTTGGCCACGGCCTTCGGCTCACGGTCGTACGCCTGCGCGAGGACGGCGATCTCGGCGCCGATCTCCTCGGCGGTGACCTCCAGGGACGCGCTGCGGGCGATCGCCTCGAGGACCAGGTCGCTCTTGATCGCGCGGATCGCGTGCTCGCGCGAGTCCTCCCGCAACCGCGCCTCGTCCCAGCCCTGGGACTCCAGCATCTGCTCCAGCGGCATCCCGAACTGCTCGGCGCGCTCGCGGGCGTGACGGACCCGGTGGTCGGTCTCCTCCTCGACGAGGCTCTCCGGCAGGTCGACGTCGATCTTCTGGATCATCTGCTCGAGGGCCAGGTCGCGGAGCGCGGCGGTCGCCTCCCGGTCCTTCACCTCCACGAGCCGTTCCCTGAGATCGTCGCGGAGCTGCTGCATCGTGTCGAACTCCGACGCGGTCTTCGCGAACGCATCGTCGACCTCCGGCAGCCGCCGGGCTTTCACGTCCTTCACGAGCGCCGTGATCTCGACCGCGGCCCCGCCGAGGTCCTCGCCGAACCGCTCCGGGAGCGCGTCCGAGACCTTCAGGATCGCGCCCGCCTTGCCCCCGACGAGCTCGACGTCGAGCTTCTCGCCGACCTCGCCGGACCCGACGAAGTAGAGATAGTCCTCCCGGGAGGCCTGCTCGACCTTCTGGCCGGCTCTGGTGACCGTGAGGTCGACCGTGACGAAGTCGCCCTGCTGGATCGGACGCCCCACCGGCTCGAGCTCGGCGAATCGCTCGCGCAGCCGCTCGACCCACTCGTCGATCTCCTCGTCGGTGATCTCGAGGGACGGCTTCGTCACTTCCAGGCCCGTGTAGTCCGATTCCTCGAACGTCAGCCGGGGACGGACCTCGACCGTGGCGGAGAAGATGAACGGTTCCCCCGGTTGGAGCTGCTGGACGTCGATGTCGGGATCGGCGATCGGCGCCAGGTCCTCCTCGGAGACGGCCTGGCGGAAGTACGCCGGCACCGAGCTCGTGACGAACTCCTCGAGCACCGCGTCCCGTCCCACCTGGGTGTCGATGATCTGCTTCGGCACCTTCCCCTTCCGGAACCCCGGGATCTTGATCTCGCCCGCGATGGCCCGGTAGGTGCGATCGAGATCCTTGCCGAACTCCTCGGCAGGGACCTCGATCGTGAGCTTCACGGTGTGGGGCGCGGTCCGTTCGACGGTCGTCTGCATCGGAGCCCCAGGCTACCCGACACGACCCTTCCGCCCCGCTGGGAGCTGCTGTACCGTTCGGGCCCGTGTTCGAGGAGGAGCTCGCGTTCGCGCACCAGCTGGCCGATCGGGCCGCCGAGATCTCGATGTCCTACTTCCTGGGTGAGTTCGAGGTCCGTCAGAAGCCGGACCTGTCCCCGGTGACGCAGGCCGATCTCGAGGTTGAGACCGCGCTCCGCGAGATGATCGCCGCCCGGTTCCCCGCCGACGCAGTGATCGGCGAGGAGCACGGGGCAGGCGCCGGCGAGCGGATCTGGATCATCGACCCGATCGACGGGACGAAGAACTTCGCCGACGGCGTCCCGATCTGGGCCACGCTGCTCGCCCTGCAGATCGACGGGCGCTCCGTCCTCGGCATGGTGAGCGCCCCGGCCCTGGGCGAGCGGTACGAGGCGATCCGCGGAAGCGGTGCGCGGTGGAACGGGCGGGAGCTCCGGACGAGCCGTCGGCCCCTGAAGGACTCGTTCATGGTCTTCTCGACCGTCGACGACTGGCTCGACGGACCGCGGATGACCACGTTCCAGGCGCTCCTCGCCGAGGCCCGGCGGAGCCGGGGGTTCGGCGACTTCTGGGGCCACATGCTCGTCGCCCGCGGCGCCGCCGACTTCATGCTGGAGCCCGCGCTCCGGATCTGGGATTGGGCGTCCTTCACGGTGATCGTCGAGGAGGCCGGGGGCCGCGTCACGACGTTCGAGGGCGACGCGCTGTCCGACGGCTCCAGCGTCCTCACCGCGAACCCGATCGTGCACGAGGAGGTCCTCCGATCGCTGAAGGGCACGTGAAGCGCTGCGGGTGGGTGCCGCTCGACGGGCCCGTCTACCTCGCGTACCACGACGAGGAGTGGGGCGTGCCCGTCCACGACGACCGACAGCTGTACGAGATGCTCACCCTCGAGGGCGCGCAGGCCGGGCTCTCGTGGTCGACGATCCTGAACAAGCGGGAGGGGTACCGGAAGGCGTTCGACGGATTCGACCCGGCGAAGGTCGCGATGTTCGACCGCCGCACGATCGAGCGGCTGCTCCAGAACCCGGCGATCGTCCGCAACCGGGCCAAGGTGGAGTCGACGGTGGCGAACGCCCGTGCGGTGCTCACGGTGCAGGAAGAGGAGGGGTCGCTGGACGCGCTGCTGTGGTCGTTCGTCGACGGCGCGCCCAAGGTGAATCGGTTCCGCCGACTCGGTCAGATCCCCTCGGAGACGCCCCAGTCGAAGGCGATGTCGAAGGAGCTGAAGCGACGGGACTTCCGGTTCGTGGGGCCCACCGTCTGCTACGCGTTCATGCAGGCGTGCGGCCTCGTGAACGACCACATCATGAGCTGCTTCCGCTACCGCGAGGTGGCCTGAGCCGGGTCGGACTCCGGTCAGCGTCGGCGGAGGGCCGCGTGAGCGTCGTCCTCGGTGACGTCCCGTCGGCGGAAGTTCCAGAGCGCGAACCGGTCGCACGTCGTCTCGGCCGCGGACTTCGTTCCGCGCACTTCCTTCAGCCACCAGTGCATCCATTCGTGGAGGTAGGAGAAACGCAGCACCTCCTCCGGCGTCCGGAACGTGATGCCCTCCGTGAGCCAGATGAACCGGGGCCTGGCTCCCTTCCCGCTGGATCGCCGCTTCGCGCCGTACGGGACGATTTCCCCGAAGGGGAGGAACGGCTCCGGGAGCTGGAGCGTGATCGACCGATCCTCGAAGTCCGTCCAGGCCGCGAGATGCGGTCTCTCGCGGTAGCGGAGTGGCTTCACGTTGACCCGGTAGTCGCCGGGCTCCGGAAGCCCTTCGAGCATCTCCTGGATCGCGGGGGGCGTGAGGTCGGGAACGGAGCAAGACACGTCCATCGCGGCGGCAGCCTACGCGGAGGCCACTGGTAGGGTCCGCGGACCGATGGACGAGCCCGGCGGCTCCTACACGTTCGCCCACGGTGCCCGGAAGGTCGCGCCGTTCTCTATCGCGGTGTTCGGGTTCGGGGTGTCGTTCGGGGTGCTCGCGGAGCCGACGATGGGCCGGGTGGCGCCGATCGTGATGTCGTCCGTCACGTTCGCCGGCTCGGCGCAGTTCGCCGCAGCCTCGATCCTGCAGGACGGGGGGACCCTCGGTGCCGCGGTGATCGCGGCGGTCCTCCTGAACGCGCGCTACGGACCGATCGGTGTGAGCGTCGCCCCGTCGATCACCGGACCCTGGTGGTCCCGGCTCCTGAAGGCACAGCTCGTCGTCGACGAGACGTGGGCCCTGTCCGCCGACGGTCGCGGCGGGCACGACGCGAAGATCATCGTGGGGGCCGGCCTCGTGCTGTACGCGGCGTGGGTGACGGGAACGGTCGCCGGCGTGCTGTTCGGCGACCTGGTTGGCGATCCCGCGCGCTGGGGGCTCGACGCCGCCTTCCCGGCGCTGTTCCTGGCGCTGCTGATCCCGAACCTCGACCGCCCGCACGCGAAGCCCGCGGCGATCGTCGGAGCGGCGATCGCGCTCGCGCTCACGCCGATCGCGCCCGCCGGCGTCCCGATCGTCGCGGCGGGCCTGGCCTGCCTGATCGGCTGGCGCCGGTGACGATCGCCTGGTGGACGGTCGCGATCGTCGGCGCGGCGACGGTCGCGATCAAGGGAGCCGGCCCGGTGCTGCTCGGCGGGAGGCCGCTCCCCGAGCGACTGGCCCGCGTGATCGGCCTCCTGGCGCCGGCGCTCCTGGCCGCCCTCGTGGCGATCACGACATTCGGGGACGAGCGCGCGCTCGTCCTCGACGAGCGCGCGCTCGGGGTGGGAGCCGCGGCCGTCGCGATCTGGCTGAAGGCGCCCCCGCTCGTCGTCGTGATCGTCGCGGCGGCCGTCACCGCCGGGGCGCGGGCCCTCCTGTAGGGTCGCCGCGATGACGAGGTACCGGGATCTCGGCCTCACGCTCGGGCTCCTCCCGCCCGGGCCGCACAACGCGATCACCGACGTGACGGGCGTGCGGGTCGGCGTCACGACGTTGATCGACGGTGAGGGCGCCCTCGAGGTCGGGAGCGGTCCGGTCCGCACGGGCGTGACCGCCATCGTCCCCGCCGACGGGATCCGGGAGAACCCCATCCACGCCGGCACGGACACCCTCAATGGCAACGGCGAGATGACCGGGCTCGAATGGGTCCGCGACTCCGGGTTGCTCACCACCCCGATCGCGATCACGAACACGCACAGCGTCGGCGTCGTGCACGATGCGTTGATCGCGTACGAGGTGGAACGCCACGAGCGATCGCCGACGTTCTGGAGCCTGCCGGTCGTCGCCGAGACCTACGACGGCGCGTTGAACGACATCAACGGGTTCCACGTGCGTCCCGAGCACCTCTTCGCCGCCATGGACGCCGCGTCGGACGGACCGGTCCCCGAGGGCAACGTGGGCGGCGGGACCGGCATGATCTGCCACGACTTCAAGGGTGGAACCGGGACCGCGTCGAGGACGGTCGGCGGGTGGACCGTCGGGGCCCTCGTCCAGGCGAACCACGGCGGCCGGGAACGGTTGCTGGTCGACGGCGTCCACGTGGGCGAGGAGATCCCACTGGACGAGTTCCCGTCGGCCTGGGACCAGGAGGGAGCAATCGCCCACGAGACCGGATCGATCATCGTGATCGTGGCGACCGACGCCCCGCTGCTCCCCCACCAGCTGCGGCGGATCGCCCAGCGCTCGAGCCTCGGGATCGGGCGCGTGGGTGGCGCCGGCGGCAACTCCAGCGGTGACATCATGCTCGCGTTCTCGACGGCGAACGCCGGCCTGATCCCGAACGACCAGGCGCCGGAGACAGCCGGCCCGATCACGGTCGCCACGCTACCCAACGAGGCGACCACGCCCCTGTATTGGGCCACGATCGAGGCGACCGAGGAGGCGATCCTGAACGCGCTCGTCGCGGCCGACACGATGGTCGGACGCGACGGCATCACGGCGCACGCGCTTCCGCACGACCGACTCGTGGAGGTCATGACCGCGTACGGACGAGGACCGAGGTAGTTCGTCGGGGCGGCGGGATTCGAACCCGCGACCTCGTGCTCCCAAAGCACGTGCGCTCCCAGGCTGCGCTACGCCCCGTTCCTGCCGCGATTCTACGTTCCGGGGTACCGTTGCTCTATGCGACCACGAGGGGATGCTCGGAACCTGGTCGGTTCCCTCCTCTCGATCGTGCTCCTGATCGCGATCGCGGGGTTCGCGATCCTCGTGGGTCTCCAGCTGCGGACGGACAAACCCCCGCGCTTCGACGTGGCGGCCCCCGAAGGGGTGGAGTGCCCC
>DASUPO010000053.1:0-14099 GCA_036281075.1 Actinomycetota bacterium
AGGGCAGCGGCAAGTCGCTGGCCGCGCGTGCCTTCGCGGCGGCGCTGCTCTGCCACCGGGGCGCGTGTGGCTCGTGCCGCGACTGCCGGCTCGCGGAGGAGGACCACCACCCCAACCAGTTCGTGATCGAACCCGAGCGCGGGCTGCTCCGCTCGACGGAGGCGCCGGACCGGATGGAGATGGAGGGGCAGGAGTTCCACACGAAGGTGGCCGACGGCTACCTGAAGATCGCCGAGGAGCACCCGGAGCGGATCGTCGTCGTGGATGCGGACCGGGCGCCGGGCGCGGTCTTCGAACGGGTCCGCGCCGCGCTCGACAAGGCGCTCGGCGAGCGCGAGGACGACGCTGCCGCCGGACGCCTGCGGCCCGTCGCCGGGTCGAGCCCGACGGAGGTGACCGGCGAGGAGGATGCGGGGTCCGCCGCGTCGTCCCACGACTGACGCCGTCGCCGGCCCGCGGTAGCGTGCGGCGGTGCGCGCGACGGTCCTCGATCGGGTCCCTGGCCAGGAGGACGCGATGGCGTTCCTCCGCGGCGCGATCGAGCGGCCGCATCACGCCTACGTGTTCGCGGGCCCGGAGGGCAGCGGCAAGTCGCTGGCCGCGCGTGCCTTCGCGGCGGCGCTGCTCTGCCACCGGGGCGCGTGTGGCTCGTGCCGCGACTGCCGGCTCGCGGAGGAGGACCACCACCCCAACCAGTTCGTGATCGAACCCGAGGGGCGGGACATCCACGTCGACACGATCCGGGCCGAGGTGTGGCAGCCCGCGTACCGCACGGCGCCGGAGCCCGGGCGGAAGGTGTTCGTGATCCGCGAGGCCGACCGCCTGTCGCCGAACGCGGCCGACACCCTGCTGAAGGTCTTGGAGGAGCCGCCGGCCGACGCGGTGCTCCTGCTCCTCTCGGCGCGCGCCCACGAGCTGCCCGAGACCGTGCTCTCGCGTTGCCACGTCGTGACGTTCACGGCGCTGCCGGAGGCGTTCGTGGTCCATGAGCTGCTGCGGGCGGGCGCGGACGAGGTCCGCGCCCGGCTCGCGGCGCGCCTGACCGGCGGCAACCTCGGCCGTGCCCGCCGGCTGGCGGGCACGGCCGAGGGGCTCCGGTTCCGCGACGCGGCCAGGTCGGCGATCGAGCTCGCCGCCGCCGATCCGGCGGGCGCGCTCGAGGCGGCCGACGTGGTCCTGCGGGCGGCGGCCGAGTACAGGAAGGGGATGAAGGACGAGCTCCGAGAGGACCTCGCCCCGTTCCTGGACGAGCGGGGGCAGCCCGAGGAGGCGTACCGGGGCGCGATCAGGCGGATCGAGGTGCGGTTCCAGCGGCGCGAGCGCCGCGCGGAGCGCGACTACGTGGACTGGGTGCTCCTCGGCGTCTCGGCGCTGCTCCGAGACGCCGTCGTCACCGGCGTGGGCGGCGGGCTCGAGGTGCTCTTGAACCCGGATCTCGCGGGCGGATCGGGCGGCGCGCGCATCCCCGTCGTGCGGGCGGCCGCGGGGATGGCGGCGGTCGAGGAGGCGCGCGCGGCCCTCGCCGAGGACCTCAACCTGAACACCCGCCTCGTCATCGAGCGCGCGTTCCTCCGCCTGGGCGCGGCCGCCGCGTAGCCGGATCGTCGGCGGATCGGCCGAGGGGGAAAGTGGTGCTGGCACCACTGGCGGAACCCTGGCCCGGTGGGACGCTGGCAGCTGGAGGAACAGGACATGACCGTGCGCGTCCTCATCGTCGACGATCAGGAGCCGTTCCGGATGGCCGCGCGTATGGTCGTCGAGGCGACGGACGGTTTCGAGGTGGTGGGGGAGGCCGAGACCGGCGAGGACTCCGTCACGATGGCGACCGAGCTGGCGCCGGATCTGGTGCTGATGGACGTGAACCTGCCCGGGATCAACGGGTTGGACGCCACGCGGCAGATCCTCGCCGCCGACGCGGATCGCACGATCGTCCTGCTCCTGTCGACCTACGAGGAGGAGGAGTACGCGCCGCGCGCCGCGGAGTGCGGGGCCGCCGCGTACATCCCGAAGTCGGCCTTCGGACCCGATCGTCTCGAGGAGGCGTGGTCCGCGGCTCGCGGCGCCGCCTGACGCCGCTCAGGCCAGCGGTACGGTCCCGCGCAGCACCGTCCCCTGGCCGGTGGCGCTCGTGACCGCGAACGTCCCACCGAGCGCGTCCATCCGGTCGGCGATCCCCTGGAGCCCAGTCCCGGCCGAGGTCGACGAGGGGTCGAATCCCACGCCGTCGTCGGACACGGCGAACGTCAGTGCCCCGTCGGTTCGAGCCAGAGCGACGCGCACCTGTGTGGCCTCGGCGTACTTCGTGACGTTCTGCAACGCTTCGAGGCACGAGAAGTAGATCGCCGCCTCGACGTCCTGCGGGAACCGACCCAGGTCGTCGCACTCGACCGAGACGGGGACGGGCGACTTGCGAGCCTGTGCCTCCAAGGCCGCCGGCAGTCCCTTGTCCGCGAGGAGTGGCGGATAGATCCCCCGCGCGAGGTCGCGGAGATCGTCCAGGGCGCCCGTCGCGTCGACCTGGATCTGTTCCGCCATCGCGCGAGCCCGGGTCGGATCCCGCTCGGCCAGCTGCTCGAGGAGCCGAAGCTTGACCGTCAGGGCGACCAGCTGCTGCTGCGCGCCGTCGTGGATGTTGCGCTCCAGGCGTCGCCGCTCGGCGTCCTGCGCGGCCACGAGCCGCTGCCGCGACGCACGCAGCTCCTCGATCAGCCGGACGTTTCGAAGCACCAACCCCGCCTGCGACGCGAGATCGCGCACGAGCCGCTCCTTCGAGGGGTTGATCGGGTCGTTGGCCGGCATCGAGACCGATAGGGCGCCGAGCAATTCGCCCTGATCGCGCACCTCCACGGCGGCGTCCGCCTGCAGTGGTGGGATCGCGTCTCCCCGGAGCGGAACGGCCGCGGGCGGATCGCCGTCGGGGGACGCGATCCCCGACGGCCGCAGCTCCGTCCCTACGTGCAGCCAGACGATCGCATCTCGGGCACCGACGGCGTCGGACAGGATGCGGGCCATCCGGGGGAGGACGTCCTCGGACGCGTAGGAACCGGCAACGCGCTCGGAGAACTCCGTCAGGACCTCGTACGGCGTGGCGCGACCCCCGTACACGATCCGATCGGCGATACGTCTTGCCAGCCGCACGACGGGCCAGAAGAGGAGACCGATCGCGATCGACCCGAGGATCGCGAGCGGGTTCGCCTCGATGAACGCGCGGCCGACCAGGACGGCGAACACGAAGAAGATCGCCACCAGGAGGAGGGCGACGACCGTGTAGAGCGCCGTCTTCTTGACGACGATGTCGAAGTCGTACAGGCGGTAGCGGAGGATCGCGATCGCACAGGCCCCGGGGAGACCGATCGCGAGGACGAGGAAGAAGGTGAAGAACAGGAGGTCGCTGAGCGGCGTCGTCTCGTCCCCCTCCAAGCCGGTGACGCTCACGAGCGCGGCGACGAGCAGGGGAGCGGCGAGCGCCACCGCCGCCACGAACCAGCGCATCTGTTGCCGCTCCTCGCCGACGGATCGCCGATACCGCAAGGCGAGCGCGACGACAGTGGAGAAGCCGAGGGCCAAGAGCCCGAAGCCAGCGATCGTGAAGATCGGAGGCAGCAGCCCCTCGAGAGCCGGGACCCCGGTGGGGTTGTCCGGAGCCTGGCCGGGGAAGTCCAATTCGATCGGCCCGGGGTTGAGGATCAGCGCCAGCAGGAGGATCGCCGACAGCACGGCGATCGCGATCGCCACCGTTCGCCAGCGGCGAGTCGGCAGCTTCCCGTTGGGGAAGAGCAGGAGGATCCAGGGGATCGGGAGCGCCACCATCGCGAAGATCCAGTTCGTCAGCCAGGCCGCGAGATGTGTGAAGAACGCGTCGTCCATCCCCCGTGGGATCACGTAGCGGAGGTACTCGTCGGTGAACCCGCCGAGGAGGAACCCGATCCCGATCATCATCAGGAGCCACCCGATCGGGTTCCGCTCGGTGCGGCTGGCGATCAGCGCGCCGATCGTCGTGTACCCGAGGATCATCACGATCGCCACGGAGAGGAAGAGCGGATCCTCCGAGAACGAGTTGGTGATGACGCTGAGGCTCAACGTGATCACCATCAGGGCGACCGTCAGGGCCCACACGACCCACGGCCACCGCCGCGTCATTGTCCACCGCCTTCGGCCGGGAGGCGCCCGACCACCGTCGTCCCCTCACCGGGAGCGCTGTCGACCTCGATCGATCCGCCCAATGCGTCCAGCCGGTCAGCCATCCCCTGCAGCCCGGTCCCGTGGCTCGTGATCGACGTGTCGAAGCCTCGGCCGTCGTCCACGACCTCGAAGCGGAGCTCGCCGTCGCCGCTCGCCAGGCGGATCTCGACGCGCGTGGCCTTGGCGTACTTGGCCGCGTTGTTCAGTGCCTCGAGGCAGCAGAAGTAGACGGCCGACT
Organism: Actinomycetota bacterium; assembly: GCA_036281075.1. Taxonomy (GTDB): domain Bacteria; phylum Actinomycetota; class UBA4738; order UBA4738; family HRBIN12; genus JAJNBA01. The sequence goes on from DASUPO010000053.1 coordinate 4,421, forward strand.
CCACGTCCGGACGGTACCGGCCCACGCCATCACGGTGAACCTCGACGGCGAGTGACGAGCGACGAGCTTGCGCTTCGAGCGCGGCCGTCAGTCCCTGATCCGCGAGCAACGGAGGGTAGATCCCGCGCGCCAGATCGCGCAGATCTTCGAGCGTCTCGTTCGTCTGCGTCTGGAGCTCCGACAGGAGCTCCTGTGCCTTCTCCGTATCCCGATCGACGAACTGCTGTGCCAGTCGGAGCTTGACGGAGAGGGACACGAGCTGCTGCTGCGCCCCATCGTGGATGTCGCGCTCCAGCTTCCGGGCCCGCTCGTCCTGCGCGGTCACAATCCGGCGTCGGGACTGCCGCACGTCCTCGATCAAGGCGACGTTCCGCAGGACGAGCCCCGCCTGGGCCGCCATGTCCCTGGCCAGCCGCTCCTTCGTGGGGTTGATCGGGTCGTTCGGCGGCAGCGAGATCGTGAGCGCGCCGAGGAGCTCGCCCTGGTGGCGGACCTCGAAGACCTCCCCGCCGAGGTCGGCGGGGAGGTCGGTCTCGGTGAATTGGCGCGGGTCCCCGGCGGGAGCGTCAACCGGCCAGGACACCTCGGGCCGGAGCTCGTCGCCGACGTGGAGCCAGATACGGGTCGTGTCCGCGCCGGTCGCTTCGCCGAGGAGATGCGCCATCCTGGGCAGCACGTCGTCCATCGAGAACGAACCGCCGATCCGATCCGAGAACTCGGAGAGCACCTCGTAGGGCGTGGATCGCCTCCCGTACACGATCCGATCCGCGAGCCGTCGGGCCGGTGATCGAAGAAGGTTGAACCCGAACGCGAAGATGAGCGCGAGCGCGAGGACGGGAACCAGATCGAAGTCGCTTCCTTCACCGATCACGATCTCCGACATCGCGTACACGGCGAATCCGGCCACGGCCGTGAACGCCGCGACCAGGATCCCGTACTGCACGGTCTTCTTGACGACGACGTCGAGGTTCCACAGGCCGTACCGGAAGATCGCGATCAGGTAGGCGGTCGGGATGCCCACGGCCAACGTCAGCGCGGTCGCCCCGAAGAGGTATTCGAAGACCGGCGCGTCTTCGTCGGCAGCGAAGATCTCGAAGATGAACCCGAGGACCCACTGGAGGGCGAAGAAGAAGCCGGCCACCAGCGCGACGTAGGCGATCCAGCGCATCCGCTGCCGTTCCTCACCGGTGGAGCGCTTGAACCGCTGGCGAACGGCGAACACCGTGGAAAACGCCGAGATCAGCGCGATCACCGCGCCCACCCCGATCAGGGTCGGCCCCACGTCGGCGAGCGCGTCCACGCCGAACGGGTTCTCGTAGAGGATCCCGAGCTCGATCCAGTTGTTGAACGGACCGGGGCGGAGGAGGAACGCGAGGATCGAAAGCGCCGTACCGCCCACGAGGCCGACCACGGCCCAGCGCCACCGACGGGTCGGCGGGTGGCCGTCCGGGTAGAGCAGGAAGAGCAGCGGGATCATCGCGACTGGGTAGAGCGCGTACTCGCCCAGGAAGGCCCAGAAGCCGATGAAGGGGATCGATCCGGGGTTCGCCTTCAGGCCGTACGGCACGAGCGCCTGGGTCAACGTGATCAGAGGGAACCCGAGCCCGGTGATCAGCAACAGCCATCCGGCCCAGTGGGTCGGGTGTCGCCAGAGGATCAGGACGCCGACGCCGATCCACAGCATCAGGAACAACAGGAGGAACGCGAACGCCGGATTGAAACCGCCTCCGGTGAACGTCGCCCCCTCTTCGCGCTCCCGCTCGACCTCCTCCAGGACCTCGGCCATCCGTGGCGCCGAAGGATCGCCGACGACCACGATCCGGCCGGGCTCCAGACGGTTGCTCGCCGCGATCTGGATCGGGATCGAGATCACGATCGCCAGCAGGCTCAGCGCCCAGACGGAGACCGCGATCGCGCGGATCGTGCGGTGGCTCACGTCGTCACCGCCAGCGCGCGGGCCGGGAGCGCGCCGGTCACCGTGGTGCCGGCGCCGGGCGCGCTGTCGATCGTGATGCTGCCGCCGAGGGCGGCGATCCGGTCCCGCATGATCTGCAGCCCCTCACCGCCCGACGCGTGCTCCACGTCGAAGCCGGCCCCGCGATCGCGGACGGCGAAGGACACCTCGCCCGCCGCGTGGATGAGCGTCAGGTCCACGCGGCGGCCCGGCGCGTGCCGCTGCGCGTTCTGCAACGCCTGGACGCAGCAGAAGTAGATCGCGGCCTCCACCGCCGGGTCGTATCGGACGTCCGTCGAACCGCCGAGGATCGAGAGCTGGGTGCCGGGGCCCGTCCGGCGCGCGAGCGCGCCGAGCGCGGCCGCGAGACCCTCGTCGGACAGGAGCGGGGGGAAGATCCCACGCGCGACCTCGCGCAGGTCGTCCAGCGCCTCGGTCGCGCGCTCGCTCAGCCGCTCCAATGAGGACCGGACCGCGTCCGGATAGACGACGACGCGTTCCGCGTCGTCGCGGATCTCGTCCCGGATCGAGGCGATCTCGGCGCCGACGCCGTCCCGGAGCTCCTGCTCGAGACGGTGCCGCTGCGCGTCCCTGACCGTGACGAGGCGCTCACGGGAACGGCGGAGCTCCTCGGTCTGGGCCGAGAGCTCCTCGGCTCGGCGTTCGAGGTCGACCGACAGTCTGGCGTTCTCGAGTCCGATCCCGGCGTGCGCGGCGAGGTCCTCGAGCAGCGTCCGCTCGGTCGGCCGGAGGGGATCGCCGGGCGACTTCACCACCGAGAGGTCACCGATCGCCTCGCCCGCGTGCTCGATCGGCAACGTGAGGTCGGGCTCGCCGACGCCGGCGCCCGACGGCCACGTCGCCGACTGGACCCGGTCGGCGCTCTCGGGGCGGGGCAGGAACATGCGGACGCGGGCGGCGCGCGCGCCGACGCCCTTCGCCGCCGCCTCGGCCATGTCCGGCAGCAGCTGGTCGACCGATGGGATCTGGGTGATCCGGTCGCCGAACTCGGCCATCACCTGGTACGGCGTGGCCCGTCCGCCGTACACGATCCGGTTCGCGAGCCGGTTGAACAGCGACCAGGCCGGCTGGACCGCGATCGCGACCACGATGGCGGCGCCGAGCCGCAGCGCCTCGGAGCTCTCGTCCCCGATCAGCGCACCCAGCCCGATCACGATCGCGCCGTAGGCGACCGCGATCCCGAGTCCCAGCCCCGCGTACGCGATCGTCTTCGAGACGACGACGTCCACGTCGTACAGGCGGTATCGGAAGATCGCGAGCGCCGTCGCTCCGGGGATCCCCAGCACGAGCACCATCAAGAGCGCGATCCAAAGGACGTCGTTCTGCTCGATCCCGAGCAGGTCGACGACGAACATCGTCAGCATCAGCAGCGCGGCGACGATCGCGACCAGGAGGAGCCAGGTGATCTGCTGCCGCTCTTCGCCCCGCGCACGCCGGAACCGGACGACGAGGGAAACCACGGCCGCCACCGCGGATGCGAGGACGATCGCCACCCCGGCGTTGAGCAGCAGCGGTTCGAGGGGGCGGAGGAACTCCAGTCCGATCGGGTTCGGGATCGAGTACCGGTCGGGCTCCGAGTAGACGCTCCCGGGTCGGAAGAGCAGCCAGATCCCACTCAGGATCGTCCCGGTGAGCCACACCCATATCACCCAATGCCAGCGCGGCGTCGGCGGGGAACCGGTGGGGAAGAGCAGGAACAGCATCGGGATCGAGTACGCCATCAGCGCTGGGAACACGCTCGCCAGCAGCCCCGCGATCTCCGTGCCGGGCAGGCTGGCGACGTACGGCTCCTGGTACGCGACGTCGAGGTACCCCTCCGCCGGGAGCCCGAGCGCGAGGGACGCGCCCATCACGAGGAAGACCCAGCCGAGGACGTTGCCCGCTCGGGTGACGATGAGCCTCCCGAGCGTCGAGAACCCGCCGACGACGACGATCACGAGCGCCACGAAGAGCGGATCGCCGCCACCTTCGCCGGCGAGGGCTCCGAGCACGATCGCGAGGAGGACGAGCGCGAGGATCACGAGCGAGCCCACGTGGACGATCCGAGCCCAGCGCGCCGAGCGGTTCGATGTCTTGTCGCTCACACCAGCACCTCCGGCGCGATGAGTTTCCCCGACACCGTCGTGCCGCTCCCGGGCGCGGACGTGATCGAGACGTCTCCGCCGAAGGCGGCGAGCCGATCCCGCATGTTCTGAAGACCCGTGCCGGCTGCGACCGTCGTCGGGTCGAACCCCGCTCCGTCGTCCCGGATGCTGAACGCGATGCCGTCGCCATCCCGCGCGAGCTCGACGCGGACCTCGGAGGCTTCCGCGTACTTCGCCGCGTTCTGCATCGCCTCGAGGCAGACGAAGTAGATCGCGGCCTCGATCTCGATCGGGAGTCGGCCGACCCCGTCGACGTCGATGTCGGTCGGCACGCCCGCCGCCCGTCCCTGCTGCGCGAGCGCGGGGCCGATCCCACGCTCCTCCAGCTCTGCCGGGTAGATCCCACTCGCGAGGTCGAGCAGCGTCGTGAGCGCCACGTCGGTCTCCTCACCCAGATCGCGAAGCTGCCCCGCGGCCCGCTCCGGATCCTTCGCCGCCGTCGCACCGGCCAGTCGCAGCTTCACCGCGAGGGCGACCAGGTGCTGCTGCGCGCCGTCGTGGATGTTCCGCTCCAAGCGCCGGCGCTCCGCATCGTGCGCCTGCGCGATCCGCATCCTCGACTCGCGCAGCTCATCGGCCCGCGTCGACAGCTCCTCGACGCGGGCCCTCAGCTCGCTCGTGAGCGCCAGGTTCCGGACGACGAGCGCGGTCTGCGCCGAGAGGTCGGCCAGGAGCTTCTCCTCGGCGGGACGGAGCGGCTGACCGGGGGCGGTCCAGAGCCGGATCTCGCCGAGGATCTCCTGTTGGTATGCGATCGGCCGGACGTCGGGCGTCGTGGGTGGCACCGCCTGGTCGGGCCAGGCCGCGGCGAGGTGGGCCTCGTCACCGGTCTGGAGCCAGATCTCCACGTGGGTCGCGCCGACGCCTTCCGCGAGCACGCGCGCGGTTCTCGGGATCACGTCGTCGGCGGCGTACGAGGCGCCGACGCGCTCGCTGAAGCGCGCGAGCACCTCGTAGGGCTCGGCACGACGGCCGAACACGAGGCGGTCCGCGAGACGCACGACGTGTCGCCGGATCGGTTGGAACAGCGCGGCCACGGTCGCCGTCGCGATCAGCGACGGCCCCAGCGATCCTGTCGTGCTGGTCCCGATCACCACGACGATGGCGATGTAGATCGCCGTGACGATCGTGGCGAGGGCCCCGAAGACGAGCGTCCTCCGGATCACGAGGTCGAACCCGTAGAGCCGGTACTTCAGGATCGCGATCCCGGTGGCGGCCGGGATGCCCACGGCCAGGGTCATGAACAGGAGGAAGAAGAGGACGTTGTTCACCGCGACGTACTCGTCGGTCAGGATCGACGCGGCGAGCAGAACGATCCCGGTGAGGCCGACGTACGCCAACCAGCGGATCTGCTGACGTTCGTCACCGGTCGCGCGACGGAACCGCATGATCAGGCCGGCGATCGCGGCCAGGCAGACGATCAGCGAGCCGAACCCGCCAACGGTGAGCAGCACGGTCGACAGCCCGGACATCGACTCGATCCCCGTCGGGTTCGCGACGAAGTACCCCTCCGGGGCTTCGAGCGCCCCCGGCGCGAGGATGAAGCCGAGCGAGGCCATCGTCGCCAGGATCAGGATCGCCCAGAGCAACGGCCGCCACCGGGGGGACGGAAGATGGCCGTCCGGGTAGAGGAGGAGGACCAGGGACACCGAAACGAGGCCCGGAACGAAAAGCCAGCTCTGCAGCCACGCGAGCGGCACGAGCATCGTGGAGGAGCCGATCGTAAGCTGGCGCGTCACGAACTCCTCGGTGAACGCCGTGAACGCGAAGATCGTGGCGATCCCCACGAAGAGCCATCCGATCGCGTTCCGCGGCTGCCGGGACGCGATCAGCGCGCCGGCGGCGCCGTAGCCGACCACGAGCGCGAAGCCGCCGTAGATGAACTCGACGTCCTCATCGCCCTGTGTGAAGGCGAGCTCCAGGACGACGGCCGCGAGCAAGAGGACGAGGTCGAACACCAGGAGGCCCCACGCGATCCAGGAGACCCGCCGGCTCACGACGTCACCTCGGCCGGGAGCGAACCCTTGATCGTGGTGCCCGCACCCGGCGCGGACCGCACGGTGAGGGTGCCGCCGAGCGCGGCGAGCCGGTCGGCGATCCCCTGGAGCCCCGTCCCGGCCGCGACGGCGGCCGGGTCGAACCCCTTGCCGTCGTCGGTCACCTCGAACGTGAGCGAGCCGTTCGCGTGCGCGAGTCGCACCGTGGCCGCGTCGGCGCCGGCGTACTTCGAGACGTTCTGGAGCGCCTCGAGGCAGGAGAAGTACACGGCCGCCTCGACCTCCTCGGGGTAGCGGCCGACCTCGTCGGGCTCGACCTCGACCGGGAGGACGGCCTTCCGCGCCTGGCTCTCCAGCGCGGCCGCGAGTCCCTTGTCGGCGAGCAACGGCGGGTAGATCCCGCGGGCGAGGTCGCGCAGGTTCTCCAGTGCGTCGGTGGTGTCCGCCTTGGCCTCGGCGACCATCGCCTCGGCCGCTGCGGCGTCGGTGCGGAGCACGCGCTCGACGAGTCCGAGCTTCACCGACAGCGCGACGAGCTGCTGCTGGGCACCGTCGTGGATGTTGCGTTCCAACTTCCGCGCGCGCTCGTCCTGCGCCGCGACGATCCGCCGGCGCGAGTCGCGCAGATCGGCGACCAGTGCCGCGTTCCGGAGCACGAGGCCGGCTTGGGCGGCCACGTCTGCCGCGAGTCGCTCCTGCCCCGTGTCCATCGGCTCGTTCGCCGGCATCGCGATACGGATCTCTCCGAGCGGGTCGCCCTGGTGACGGACCTCGAACGCACGGTCGTTCGACGCAGGGGCGGCGTCGCCCTCCGGCCAAGAAGTGATCGGAGCGGCCTGGTCTCCCGTTCGGAGCAGGATCGAGATCCGCTCGGCTCCGATCCCCTCGCCGAGGATCCGCGCGAGTCGCGGCAGGAAGTCATCGACGGAGTACGTGTCCGCCAGGCGTTCCGAGAAGCCCGACAGCACCTCGTACGGCGTCGCGCGATCGCCGTACACGATCCGGTTCGCGAAGTGTTGCGCGCGTCGGCGCAGCGGCTGGAAGAGCAGCGCGACGACCGCCGCGGCCACCGCCGACAGGAAGGCGCTCCCGCCGCTCCCGACCAGGGTCCCGATCCCCACGACGATCGCCACGTAGATCACCGTCACGACGGCCGCCAGCACGCCGTAGACGACCGTCTTGTTGATCACGAGATCGATGTCGTAGAGGCGGTACTTCAGGATCCCGATGCCTGCGGCGACCGGAAGGAGCGCCAGCGAGGCGATGATCGCGAACTGACTCACGCGCTCAGCGAACGAATCCGACGCCCATCCCGCGGCCGAGCCGACGACGATCGCCGTGATGATCGACAGGACCACGAGGACGCCCGCGTACGCGAGCCACTTCAATTGGCGCCGCTCGTCGCCCTCCGCCCGGCGGTAGCGGATCACGACCGCCGCCGGCGCCGCGACCAGGGACACCATCAAGGAGAGGAACGCGATCGGCGCGAGGATCGACAGGGCGCCGTCGAGCGCCTCGACGCCGAACGGGTTCGAGGAGAGGAAGCGTGCATCGGTCGTGTCCTCCATGCTGGGGTCGAACGCGTTCGCGACGAAGATCCCGATGTTGCCGAGGATCGCGAGCCCGAGGATGGGCCGCCACCGGGGCGACGGGAGGCGCCCATCCGGGAACAGCAGGAGGAGGAGGGTGACCGGGAGGAAGATCCCGAGTCCGTAGAACCAGAGGCTCACCCAGTCCGCCGCGCGAGCTGCCGATGACGTCTCCACCCCGATCGCCGCCGCGTAGGCGGCATAGGCATCCGCCATGCTCGCGGCCGCCCACGCCAGGCCCGTCGCGCAGAAGGTCCATCCGATCGCGTTCCCAGGCTGCCGGGCGGCGATCAGGGCCCCGATGGTCGAGTACGCGAGGAGGAAGAACGGGAACAGGATCGCGAAGTAACCCTCCTCCGTGAGCGTTCCGCTCGGGATCGCGAGGAGGGCGCTCCCGACGAGGAGCAGCACCGCCGCGCCCCAGAGGGACCAGGCCAGTCGGGACGCGGTCAGGTCGGTCATGGGGCACCCACCGGGATCGTGCCGACGAGCGTGGCGCCCTGCCCAGGGGCGCTGCGGATATCGAGGGTGCCGCCGAGCGCGGCGAGCCGATCGGCGATCCCCTGGAGCCCGGTGCCGCGCTCGGCGACCCCCGGGTCGAAGCCGCGGCCGTCGTCGGACACCTCGAAGACGAGCGCGCCGTTCGCCTGCGCCAGGCGGACGGTGGCGGCCGACGCGTCCGCGTATTTCGCGACGTTCTGGAGCGCCTCGAGGCACGAGAAATACACGGCCGCCTCGGCCTCCTGCGGGTACCGGCCGAGCCCGTCGCTCTCGACCGACACCGGCATCGGCGACTTCCGGGCCTGGCTCTCTAACGCGGCCCCGAGGCCCTTGTCGGCGAGCAGCGGTGGGTAGATCCCGCGCGCGAGGTCACGGAGATCCTCGAGCGTCTGGTTCGTGTCCGCCTGCAGCTCGGCGAGCATCGCGTGGGCGCGTGCCTCGTCCGACCCGACGAGCGTGTCGGTGAGCCGCAGCTTCACCGCCATCGCGACGAGTTGCTGCTGGGCGCCGTCGTGGATGTTCCGCTCGATCCGCCGGCGTTCCTCGCTCTGCGCCGCGACCAGCCGGACGCGTGAGGCCTTGAGGTCGTCGATCAGCCCGGCGTTGCGGAGGACGAGTCCGGCCTGTGCGGCGAGGTCTCGGATCAGCCGCTCCTTGGCGGGATCCATCGGGTCGTTCGCCGGCATGCGGACCGACAATGCGCCGAGGACGTCGTCCTGGTGCCGCACCTCGATCGCTGACGCCGGGATCGCATCCTCCGGCGTCGCCTCGGAAGGCCACGTCGCGCCGGGGTGGAACCCCCCGCGGTCCCGCAGCCAGACCGTCGCCTCGTCGGCACCGACACCCGCCGCGAGTACGTGCGCCATCCGTTCCAGGACGTCCTCGGCCGCGTAGGTCTCGGCGACGCGGTCCGAGAACTCGCTCAGCACCTGGTAGGGCGTCGCTCGACGGCCGAACACGATCCGATCGGCGATCCGTGTCGCCAGACGCCGGAGCGGCCAGATCGCCGCGCCGATCACGACGCCCGCGAACAGCCACGAGTACACTCCCTCGCCCGACATCGCAACGACGACGCCTCCGACCGCCCACGCGAGCGGCACCCCTAGGACGAAGAGGAGGACGGCGAGGACGGCGTAGACGACGGTCTTCTTGATCACGACGTCGATGTCGTAGAGGCGGAACTTCAAGATCGCGATCCCGATCGCTGCGGGGATCGCGAGCAGGGCGAGGACGAGGATGTTCTCGACGATGTCGATCTCGGTCGTTCCCTGTCCGCTCAGCGTCCAGTAGGGGACGCCGATCAGGAAGCAGACGGCCAGCACGGAGAGGGCCAGCAGGAGCCATTTCAGCTGCTCCCGCTCGTCGCCGCGCGCTCGTCGGTAGCGGATCGCGAGCGAGGCGAGGGCTCCCAGGAGCCCCAGGACATACGGGAGCATGACGACATCTCCGACGTTCCGCATCCACTCGGCGCCG
>DASUPO010000054.1:0-3598 GCA_036281075.1 Actinomycetota bacterium
CGAACGTGATCCGTCCCTCGGTGACGGGCGAGAGCCGCAGGATCATCCGCCCGATGGTCGACTTTCCGCTGCCGCTCTCGCCGATCAGCGACACGACCTCGCCGGGCCTCACCTCGAAGCTGACACCGTTCACCGCCCGTAGCCGCTTGCCGCCGAACGTGCCGACCTTGTAGACCTTCGTGACTCCCTCGAGCTTCAGCATCGCTCAGGCGACCGCCTTCCAGCACGCGACGTGGCGGCCCGGCTCGACTTCGACGAACGGCGGCTCCTCGGCGCACTTGGCGAAGGCGAGAGGACACCGATCGCGGAACCTGCACCCCTCCGGCGGGTCGAGCAGGGAGGGCGGACGGCCGGGGATGCCTGCCAGCTTCGTCTCCTCGTAGCGCACACCCGCCTCGGGCAGCGACGAGAGCAAGAGCTTCGTGTACGGATGCCTCGGCTCGAAGACGATCGCCTCGGCCGGGCCCTTCTCGGCGAGCTTGCCCGCGTACATCACGAGGATCGTGTCGGCGATCTGAAAGAGGATCGCGAGGTCGTGGGTGATCACGACCATGCTCTTCACGAACTCGCGGTCACGGAACTCGACGAGCAGCTCGCCCACCGCCCTCTGGCTCGACACGTCGAGCGCGGAGGTGATCTCGTCCGCGATCAGGAGCGAGGGGTCGAGGAGCGTCGAGACGACCATCACGGCGCGCTGCTTCATCCCGCCCGAGAGCTCGATCGGGTATCTGTCGAGCACGTCGGGGGAAAGGCCGACGAGGTCGAGACGGCGGACGAGCTCCGGGCGCACCTCGTCGAAACGGGCGCCCTTCGATTCGAGGAGCTCCGCGACGAGCCGTCCCACCTTCCGCGTCGGGGTGAGCGCGCTCATCGAGTACTGCGGGACGATCGAGACGTCCCCGAACCGGTACCCGTTCATCTTCGAGTCGTCGGCGATCGGCAGCTCCCGTCCGTCGAGCTCGACGGTCCCGGCGACGTGCTTCATGCGGCTGTCCATGCGGATCAGGCTCTTGCCGAGCGTCGACTTGCCGCAGCCGGATTCCCCCGCGAGCCCCATGATCTCGCCGTCCGCGACGTCGAAGCTCACCCCGTCTACGGCCTTCACGTCGCCTCGCAGCGACCGGTAGTAGACCTGGAGGCCTTCGACGCGGAGGCTCATCTCAGGTCTCCCGCAGCTTCGGGTTGAAGACCTCGTCGAGCCCGACGTTCATCACGTAGAGGCCGCCGACGATCGCGATGATCCCGAGCCCGGGCGGAAGGAACCACCACCACGAGCCGAGCAGCAGCGCGGACGCCGAGAACGAGTTGTACATCATCAGGCCGAGCGACACCGACTCCGTGGGGCCGAGACCGAGGAAGTCGAGCGAGGCGCCGATCAGGATCGCGCCGCCGAACAGCAGGATGAACATCATCAGGAGATACGAGCTCATGTTGGGCGCGAGCTCGGAGGCGATCACCTGCCGGGTGCTCCGCCCGCTGAGACGAGCGACCTCGACGTACTCGCGCGTCTTCAGCGAGAAGGTCTGCGACCGTACCGCCCGGGCCGCCCAGGGCCAGGACGTGAGACCGATGATGATCGCCTCGGACGTGTAGCTCTGCACCTCGAGGTAGGCGGCGACGATGATCAGGATCGCGAGCGTGGGGATCACGAGGACGACGTTGGTCAGCATGTTCAGGATGTCGTCGATCCACCCGCCGCGATAGCCGGCTGTGAACCCGACGGTCGCGCCGATCAGCCACGCGATCCCACCGCCGAGCGCGCCGACGAGGAACGCGGCGCGCAGGCCGTAGACGAACTGGGAGTAGACGTCCTGTCCGTACGACGTGGTTCCGAACCAGTACTCCGACGACGGGCGCTGGTCGGTCGGCCCGGTGAAGTCGAGCGGCGCGTGCTCGGTGAGAAGCGGGCCGACAAGCGCGAGCGCGAGGCACGCGAGGACGACCCCGAGCCCGAGCCCGAACTTCCAGTTCCGGAACGCGAAGTAGAGGAGCTCCGAGCGGCGCCGCGGCACGGTCGGAGCCTCGGGCGCGAAGGTAACCGGGGCGTCCGGGCCCCCACCGGTCTCCCCCGGGACCGCGACCCCGGCCTGCCGCGGGCCCGAGACCGCCATCAGGACCCACCCTGCATCCCGACCCGGGTGCGGGGGTCGATCACGACGTACACGATGTCGATGATGAAGTTCGCGATCAGGACGCCGGTGATCAGGAACAGGAAGATCCCCTGGATCAGGAAGTAGTCGCGATTCTGGATAGCGCTCAGCGTGAGCGATCCGAGCCCCGGATAAGAGAACACGATCTCGACCACGATCGCGCCCGCGACGACCGCTCCGAGCGCGAGCGCAAGCCCGGTGATCTGGGGGAGAAGCGCGTTGCGGTACGCGTACTTGCGCACGAGCCCGGTCGGCGCGCCGAGCGACGCCAGGTAGCTCGAGTAGTCCGATTCGAGCTCGTAGATGATCAGGTTCCGCATCCCGATCGCCCAGCCGCCGAACGCCACGAGGAACAGCGCGGAGAACGGAAGGATCCAGTGGTGGAGGAAGCTCAGGGCGAACTCCAGGGTCCAGGCCGGCTGGAGGTCGAGGCCGTAGGCGCCCGAGACGGGGAAGATCGCGAACGTCGACGCGAACAACCAGGCGAGCACGATCCCGAGCCACATCTGCGGCGTCGCGGTGAGCACATAGCCGGCGGGGAGCACGGTGTTGTCGAGCACCTTCCTGCGGGCCGCCAGCGCGCCGACCTTGTTCCCGGCCCAGAAGCTCAGCAGGATCGCGGGGACGAGCAGAGCGAGCGTGTACGGGAGGGCGCTCATGATCAGCTCGGAGACCGGCGTCGGGAAGTGGAGGATGCTGCGCCCGAGATCGCCGTGGAGGAGCGCGGCCCAGAAGTTCAGGTACTGCTGCCAGATCGGGACGTCGAACCCGAACGCCTGGGTGTAGTAGCCGGTGAGCTCCTCCGTCGCGCCCGGCTGGGCCTTCATGCGGGAGAGGAGCGCCTCGACCGGGTCGCCGGGCATGAAGCGGGGGATCGCCCAGTCGATCGTGACCGCCACGAAGAACGTCACGACGTAGATGAGGAGCTTGCGCGCGAGATATCGCGTCACGGGCGCATCCGATCGGGATCCTGGCCGTGACGGACGACGCCCCTCCCGGAGGGGGACCGGGAAGGGCGTCGTCGGGTCACGGGCGTGGCCGCCGTTAGGACCGGTCGGCCGGCCTCAGGTGCGTGAGCATGTCGATGGAGGTCATCTGGAAGTAGTTCCGCCACGAGGTCGGCGTGTACTGGCCACCCTTCGCGGAGGGCCAGCCAGTCCAGTACTTCGTGTTGACCATCGACCACATGCCGTTGTACCAGAGCGGGATCGCGGGGAGATCCCGCAGGAACAGCCTCTGGAGCTTCGACATCGTCGCCTGGAACGCCCGCTTGTTGCTCGTCGGGGTCTTGTCGAGCGTCTGTGTCAGCTTCCATGCTGCCTGGCTCGTGTACCGCTCGTAGTTGACCGTCGTCTGGTTGTCCTGGATCGGCAGCTGGTAGATGTACTGGTAGTACGTCCACGGCGTGTTCGAGTACTGCCGGTCGTTCCCGAGCAGCAGGTCGTATC
>DASUPO010000055.1:0-16961 GCA_036281075.1 Actinomycetota bacterium
CCACCTTCAGGAAGACGATCGAGTCGAGTTGCTCCGCGAAGTTCTCCTCGTACTCGTCCAGGGAGATCGTGTAGTCGCCCAGCAGGCGGTTGTCGGTGTAGATCCCCCCGACCTCCAGCCGCTGCGTTCCCGTGCGAGCGAAGGCGACCGGGAACTCGTCGCCGACGTGCAGGCCCTCGTTCAACGCGATGCCGCGGAAGAGGAGGATCGTTTCCGGTTGCTCGATGGCGTCGATGCTCCCGGCGGCCATCGGGACGCTCGCGACCACGCCGACGGTCCCGGGATCGACGCCCGACACGAACGCGAGCGCCCCGTCGAGCCGGATCTCCCCCTGACGGAAGGGCGACACCGCGGAGAACTCGGGGCGATCCTCGAGCTCGCGCGCCACCTGCGGGCTGAACGGCTGGAACTGGGCCGAGTTCAGGATGAAGTCGGCTCGGAGCGTCTCGTCGAGGATCTGACTCGCGGACGCCTTGGCCGAGGTCATGAACACCGAGACGAACACGACCAGGCCCAGGCCGATCATCAGCGCCGCAGCGGTCGACGCCGTCCGCCGCGGGTTGCGCATCGCGTTCTCGCGGCCGAGCCGGCCGGTCATGCCGAGCGCGCGAGCCGGCGCGCCGATCGCGGCCGCGAGCGGTCGGGCGACGAACGGGCTGAGGACGGCCACGCCGCTGAACGTCAGATAGGCGCCGATCCCGACGACCAGCGCGGCGTTGGAGACCCCGCCGAAGAGACCCACGATCAACGCGCCCACGCCGCCCAACAGGAGGATCGAGCCGACGATCGCCCGCCGGCGGAGGGAGGAGCTGGGCGCCACGGCACCCTCCCGGAGTGCCTCTATCGGCGCGACGCGCGAAGCGCGTCGCGCCGGGAACGAGGAAGCCACCGCCGTGACGACCGTCCCGAGGATCAGAGCCACGATGATCGTCCTCGGCTCGATCTTCAGGCCGGTCGGCGGCAACTCCGCGCCGAATCCCGCGAGCAGGCTCTTCAACCCGATGGCCAGCACGATCCCGACGAGCAGGCCCAGGGCCGACCCGAGCAGCCCGGTCACGATCGATTCCAGCAGGACCGAGCCGAACACCTGCCGCTGGCTGGCGCCCAGCGCTCGCAGGAGCGCAAGCTCTCGCGTCCGTTGCGTCACCACGATGTTGAACGTGTTGAAGATCACGAATGCGCCCACGAACAACGCCACGAACGCGAAGATGAGCAGGATCGTTCGGAAGAACCCGAGTCCCTCGCGGATCTGGTCGGCCTGCTCGTCGGCGGCGTCGGTCGCCGTGATGGCCTCGACGCCCTCCGGGAGCATCGGTGTGATCGCGTTGGCGACCGAGGCCGCCGAGGTACCCTCGGCGCCCACGACGTAGATCTGGTCCAGCACTCCTTCGCGTTCGAACAGGTGCTGCGCGGTTCCGAGTTCGAAGCTCGTGACGGTCGCGCCACCGATCGAGTCGGCCCCCTCCAGACCGACGACGGCGCTGACGCGATAGGTGTCCAACCCGGTCTGCGTGACGACCTGGACCTCGTCTCCTGCCACGAGACCAGCTTCGGCAGCGGTGCTGGCGTCGAGCGCGACCTCGTTCGGCTCGTCGGGCGGGTCTCCCTCACGGATCTCGAACGGCGTCGTGTTCGGATCCCAGGACGTCCCGATGGAAGGGGCTCCACCTCCGCCGATGACGTCCCCGGTCCCCGGGTCGACGACCTGCGCGAAGCCGTTCACGCTGCCGTCGGCCGCCGCCACCTCGGGGAGCTCGCGGACGTCGTCCAAGAGGGACTCGGGCATGGTCTCGCGTTCCTGGGCACCGCCCCCACCGCCCCCTGCCGGACTCTCCTGGAACGCCTGCTCCGCCTGCACGACGACGTCGGTCTTCGAGAAGACCTCGCCGAACAGGTCGTCGAAGGCGGCCAAAGCCGTGTCGGTGAGGACGAGCGTCCCCGCCACGAACCCGATCCCCAGCACGATCGCCAGCGCGGTCAGCGCGAGCCGGAGCTTCCTCGCGCGGAGGCTCTTCAGTGCCGCGCGCCACACGTCAGGCGGTCTCCAGCGACTTCATCCGGTCGAGGACGCGCTCGGCCGTCGGCTCCCGCATCTCGTCCACGATCTGCCCGTCCGCGAGGAACACGATCCGATCGGCATAGCTCGCTCCGCCCGGATCGTGCGTGACCATCACGATCGTCTGACCGCCTTCGTCGACGGCGTGTCGCAGGAACCCCAGGAGCTCCTGCGAGGCCTTCGAGTCGAGGTTGCCGGTGGGCTCGTCCGCGAACACGATCTCGGGCCGCGAGACCAGCGCCCGGGCCGCGGCGACGCGCTGCTGTTGCCCTCCCGAGAGCTCGGAAGGGAGGTGCGTGAGGCGGTCGCGGAGACCCATCGTGTCGACGACGTCGTCGAAGCGCGTCCGGTCGACGTCGCGACCGGCGATGTCGGTCGGCAACGTGATGTTCTCCGCGGCGTTGAGCGTCGGGACCAGGTTGAACGCCTGGAAGACGAAGCCGACGCGATCCCGCCGGATCTCGGTCAGGGCGCGGTCCTTCAGGTGGGTGAGGTCCTGATCGCCGATCCACACGGTCCCCGAGGTCGGCGCGTCCAGGCCGGCCATGCAATGGAGGAGGGTGCTCTTGCCCGATCCGGAGGCCCCCATGATCGCGGTGAACTCGCCGGCCGCGAACTCCACCGTGATGCCTCGGAGGGCCTCCACGGCGGCCGCTCCCTCGCCGAAGACCTTCCGGAGATCCTGCGCGCGGGCGGCGGCGATTCGGACTGCGACGGCCATGACGACTCCCCCCTCTGAGCGTGAGCGCGCGAGCTTACGCGACCTGCGGAGTCGTGAGCGGCGCGCCGAAACCGTCGGCGCTCAGCGGTCGAGCTCGAACCAGACGCTGTGCGGATGTGGTCGACGGATGCCCCATCGGTCAGAGATGCGGTCGATGAGCAACAATCCCCAGCCGCCCGTGTCCCCGCCGAGGATCGGCCGATCCGGGGCCATGCCCGGCCCGCCGTCGACCACGGAGACGCGGATGGTCTCCGGCTCCACGCGGATGTCGAGGCCGATGAGATCCCCTTCCAGGAGGCCGGCGTGCTCCACCGCGTTCGCGACGAGCTCGCTCGTCATCAGCTCGGCGGCGGCCACCTTCGACGGACGGAGGGTGGTGGTGAGGTCATCCTTGACGTGCTCACGCGCGAGGGCGCTCGCATCGAGACCTGACGGAAGCGAGTGATGGATGATGGGAACCGGACCCTCCTTCCCTTTCCAGTATCGGCCCGTTCATTGACGGGACAACGTTCACCCCTCGACGGACCCGACCCCAATCAGCCAGATCCGAGAGGACTACACTGGGATCGACCGCAGCGCTCATTGAGAGCCGCCTAGTCGGGTGGATAGGCCCTTCTTCCCCGTTCACGACCGAAAGGGGCAACCCCGTGGCCTCACCCGAGCAAGATGCCGTTCGAACTGCGTTAGAGGAGATCCCGCCGAGGGACGGCGCCGTCCTCGTCGGCTACGGCCTCATCGCCGAATGGGAGGAAGTGTCCGGGGAGCGCCTGCTCACCCGATTGATGGGCGACGGGGGCAATCCGTGGCAGTCGAAGGGCTACTTCTACGACGGATTGACGACGAATTGGCCGAATGAGAAGGCCGAGAACGAGACCGGTGAGCACCACAACCCTGGACACCCATCCGGCTGGATGACGATCGGTACCTGACGCGCGTCGGGCGGACCAAGACAGCCGCTGATCAGCGGATATGTGCGGTGGGCGCGGCAGGTTTTGAACCTGCGACCTCTTGCGTGTGAAGCAAGCGCTCTCCCACTGAGCTACGCGCCCGAGATCGTGGTCACGATAACAGAGCCATCCGTCAGGTCCGAGGGTTCTCCTCCAGGCGTCCGTCCTTCATCGTCATCACCCGGTCGAGGTACTTGATCACCTCGCGGTTGTGGGTGGCGACGGCGACGGCCGTGCCGGCGTCGGCGGCACGACGGAGCGCGGCGAAGACGCGCTCGGCCGAGACGGCGTCCTGGTGCGCGGTGGGCTCGTCGGCGAGCAGCACGCTCGTCGGCACCGCGAGCGCCCGGGCGATCGCGGTGCGCTGCTGCTCCCCCACCGACGCCTCCCGCGGGTATCGCGACCGGAGGTCGAAGATCCCGATCTGGCCGATCAGCTCCTCGATGTGGTCGGACCTCTCCTCCGACCGCCCCGCCAGGCGCGCCGGGTACGCGACGTTCTCCTCGACCGTGAGCTCCTCCATCAGGCCGAGCTTCTGCGGGACCACGGCCACGGCCGACCAGGGCGGCTCGGCGGCGTCGACGCCGTCGCGCCACCGGACCTCGCCCGAGGTGGGCCGCTCCCAGCCGGCGATCACGTTCAGCAAGGTCGTCTTCCCCGAGCCGGACCGGCCCACGAGACCGACGAGCTCGCCGGGCCTCGCGTCGAACGTGACCGACTCGAGCGCGTGCACCACGTCGCCGCCGTGGTGGTGGAATACCTTCGTGAGGTCGTGGACCGAGACGGCCGCGTCCGAGGCGTCCACGGGCAGGCGTCCGATCCGCCCGCCCGAGACGTGCCGGCCGTCGGTCGGCGTTCGGTGGGCGCCTTTCAGCCGGCCGTGATCGAGCTCGACGACCTCGTCGGCGAGCCGTCGCACCGCCCCGTCGTGGGTTGCGACGACGAACGTGACCCCGGAGTTCACGAGCGTGCGAACGCCGTCCATCACGAGCTTGGAGGACTCGCTGTCGAGCTCGGCGGTGGGCTCGTCGGCGACGACGACCGCGGATCCCGCGACCACGGCCTGCGCGAAGGCGGCGCGCTGCTGCTCGCCGCCCGACAGCTCGTCCGGCAGGTGCTCGGCGCGGTGGCCGATCCCCAGTCGATCGAGGATCTCGAGGTCGGCCGTGCCGTTCGATCCCGCCGCCAGCCGAAGGTGCTCGGCGATCGTGAGGTTCGGCAGGAAGTTGTCCGAGGGACGCTGGAACACGTAGCCGACGGTGTCGCGCCGCAGCCGGCGGAGCCCCCGGGCCGAGGCCCGCGCCACGTTCTTCGGACCGACCCAGACGTCGCCGGAGGTCGCCCGGTCGATCCCGGTGAGCACGCGCAGCAAAGACGACTTCCCGCTCCCGGACGGCCCGACGACGGCGGTGAGGGCACCGGCCTCGAACTCAAGGGTCACGCCGCGGAGCGCGTGCACGGCGCCGGTCGGCGTTCGATACGTCTTCACGAGGTCGATGCAGCGGGCGGGGACGGGCTCATTCGGCAACGCGGAGCACCTCCCCCAGGTCCACGGCCGACGCCCGTCGCTGCACGAGCCACGCGCCGACCGCCGCGACAACGACCAGACCGATCGCCGTCCAGACCAGCACTCCCAGGGGCGCGTCGAACAACGGCGCGGGCGGGATCGTCTGCAGCGGATCGAGGAGGGGCGCGACCAGTCGGCCGGCGACGAGGCCGAGCGATGCCCCGATCACGAACGAGGAGATGAGGATCGCGCCGAGCTCGAGCGCGAGCGCGAGGCGGGCCTGCGCGACCCGCATCCCCATCCGCAGCGACAGGATGTTCGACACGGCCCTCGCGCGCTGGCGAGCCTGCAGGTACACGACCAGGACGCCCACGACGAGGAGCGCGGCGCCCAGGCCGAGGACGTTCAACATCGAGAACGTCTCGATCGCGGCTTTGATGAACGGGACGTCCTTGACCTCCTCCAGCGTGAGCGTGCCCAGGGGGTAGGCTTCGAGATCCGCGACGGCCGCGAGGGCCTCCTGCGGATCTCCCGCGATCCAGTACTCGGTCCTTGCGTTGGGGCTGTGGAACGGGTTCCCCTGCACGTCGACACGTTCCTCGAGGGAGTGCGCGTCGACGACCACGACGGGGTCGTCGGAGGACACGCCGGGGAACGCGTCGGCTCGACCGACCACCTCGATCGGGATCTCGGCCTGCGCGGTCCGGATCGCGGTCGGCTCCCCGCCTCCCTGGACGAGCACGGCGGGCAGCGGTCCGGAGTCGGATGCGAGCCCCGCGGCGAGGTCCTCGAGGGATCGGTCGGCGAACGAGTCGTCCCAGTACGCGGCGTCGGCGATCGTCGCCGCGTCGACGCCCAGGATGTCGAAGGGCGTCCCGCTCGGCAGGAGCTCACCGGCGTACTTCAGGCGGGTCGCGCGCGTGATCGGCAGCGGGAACCGTTCCTGCTCGGGCGCGGCGTAGTCGATCGAGACCTGGACGTCGGCGCCCACGAAGACCCCGGCCTTGGCGTCCACGGTCGCGCGGAGCGAGCCGACCATCGTCTGGCCGTTCACGAACACCCCGAGGCAGAGCGCCGACGCCCCCATCAGCAGCACGGTGAGGCCCGGGAGCCCGGTCAGCCGATGGACCGCGAGGTAGGGCGCCGGCGAGGACCGGCCGAGACCCGAGCCCGCGCGCCGCAGCATCGCGACGAGGAGCCTGGCGCCGAGGATCGCGAACCCCGCGACCAGCAGGACCGGGAAGGCCAGCAGGAGGGAGCTGGGACGGGAGATGTCGAGGGCCGGGTCCTCGATCACCGCGCCGCCTGCGCGGAGCCGCGAGAGGACCCACAGCGCCCCCGCGATCACCAGGAGCTCCCACGGCACCCAGGCGAGGCGTCGCTTCAGCGCATGTACCTCGAAGGCCCGGATGAAGGACACGGCCGTCACGACGCCCAGGATCGCGAGGGACGCGGCGGCGGCGGCGGCCGCCGCCGTGACCGATGCCGCCTGCGCGGCGGCGGCCGCCGGCGCCGGCGGGCCGAGCCACGCGATCAGCACCCACGCCGCGGCCAGTCCGACGGCAGCCCCGAGCGCGATCGGGATCGCGGACTCGACCGCGGACCTCGCGGCGAATCGCACCGGTCCCCAGCCGCGCGCATGCAGCAGCGCCGCCTCGGTCCGGCGCCCCGCGACCGCGAACGCGGCCGCGGCCGCCACGACCGCGCCCGCCACTCCGAGACCTGCGATCAACAGCAGGCGCAGCGGTCCCTCGACCGCCGCGGCACGCCGCTCCACGGATCGCAGCACGCTCGGCATCCCGGACCGGAACTCGACGTCCCGGCGGCCGAAGAAGAAGCTGCCTCCGAAGGTCTGGCCGCAGCACTGGAACAGACGGCCGAGCCGGGTCCCACGCTCCGCGGCCCGCGCGGTGACTCGTTCCGTGTACGCGCGAACCTCGCGCGCCTCGTCGGCGTCCAGGGGCATGCCGGTGACCGGCGCCACCCAGCCGTGGTCGACGTCCTGCTGGTCTCCCTCCCGGAGCGCCCGCGACAGGGAGATGGCCTCCTCCGGTCCGACGAGGATGTACTGGGGCGGGGCCGGACAATCGAAGCACTGCGGGTAGATCTGCTCGCTCCACGGAGACCAGTAGCCGGAGCGCGGCTGGCTGTAGAGCGCCTCGTAGGTGCCGGCCACGCGCAGGTCGAGCTTCCCGTCCAGCCGGATCGTGTCTCCGGGCTCCACCTCCAACGCGTCCGCGATCAGGTCCGGTACCAGCGCGCCGTCCTCGGCGCCGCCGGAGACGACGCGCACCTGGTCCTCCGCTTCCGTGCCGGAGAAGATCGTCCCCTCCACCCGCCCGGACTCCGGCGACGTGCCGTCGGGCAGCGTGACCTGCGCCGTCGCACCCGACACGAACCGGATCGGGGATCCGAGGTGCGGACCCCGCGCGGCGATCCGGCCGAAGGCCTCGTCGAGCGCCTCGGTCAGGAGCCGGTCGTCCCCCTCCCTGACCGGCTCCCCGAACCCGACGTTCGTGACGCTGTAGAAGAGGCCCGCCCCGAACCGGCCGACCGTCGGATTCGCGATCTCGGCTCGGAGGAGCTCGCTCTCCGACCTCGACAGGAACAGCGGGAAGGCGGCCGCGACGAGCGACAGCAGCAGCGCCCCGACCACGACGGCCGCCAGGAGCCCCGGATACTGGACGAGCGCGAACGGAGCTTTCGCCCACAACGGGCTCCCGGCCCTCCGGCGGCCCTTCACCATCTGCCCTTGCAGTGGAAGCCTCCCTCGCTCGTCCACGTGATACGCGCGCAGAGGGTAATCCGTTCCTGCGCGTGGCCGTGGTTTGCGGGGTCGGCGTCGCCGTCGCTAGTCTCCGGGTCCATGACCCCTTCGCCCCGTGCACGCCGCCTCCTGCTCGCCGTCGGCGTGGTCGCCGCCGTGGCGGCCAGCGCCCTCCCCGCGTACGCGCAGGCGGACGGAGCCGCCGACCGCCGCGACCAGGTCGTCCTCACCGGGCGGCTCGAGGTCGCGGAGGGCGAGGTCGTCGACACCGCCGTGATCTTCGACGGACCGGCTCGGATCGACGGCACCGTGCGAGAGACGCTCGTCGTGTTCAACGGCGACGTGGAGGTCGCGGGCACCGTGCAGGACGACGTCGTGGTCTTCAACGGTGACCTCGTGGTCCGGTCGGGCGCCGAGGTCGGCGGCGACCTGATCACCCGGTCGACCCCCGAGGTCGAGGAGGGCGCGACGGTCCGCGGCGAGCAAGCGGACCCGATGACTCGGTTCGACGTCGAGTTCTTCGACTTCGCCGGGCGGATCGCGTGGTGGGTCGGCTACTCCGTCTCCACGTTGATCCTCGGGCTCGTCCTCCTCGCGTTCGCGCCGGCGCTCGGGCAGGCCGTCCGCGACGCGGTGCGCGACCGGCTCGGCGCATCGATCGGCTGGGGCGCGGGGTTGTTCTTCCTGCTGCCGGTGGCGACGGTCCTCCTGTTCGTCACGATCGTCGGGATCCCGCTCGGCCTGTTCCTCATGCTCGCCCTCGCGTTCATCTACACCGTGGGGTACGTCGTCTCGCTCGTCGGGATCGGGAGCCTGCTGCTGCGCTCGAACCCGTCGCGCTACGTCGTCTTCCTGGTCGGGTGGCTCGTGCTCCGACTGCTGGCGCTGATCCCGTTCGTCGGCGGCTGGCTCTGGTTCCTCGCGAGCGTGTGGGGGCTCGGCCTGCTCGCGGTCGCGATCCGGCGAGGCACCACGGCCGCGCCCGCCCCGCCGGCGACGCCGCCCCTGCCGCCCGCGCCGGTGGGGGTCTCCTAGCTGCGCGTCGGGGTCCAGCTCCCCGAGGTGGAGCGCGAGGTCCGATGGCCCGAGTACGTCGCGATGGCCCGCGCCGCCGAGGAGGTCGGCTTCGACTCGATCTGGGTGGGCGACCACTACCTCTACCGTGACGACGGCCGCCCGGAGCGCGGGCCGTGGGAGGCGTGGACGCTCCTGGCCGGGCTCGCGGCGGTCACGGAGCGCGTGCGACTCGGTCCGCTCGTCGCCTGCCTCGCGTTCCACAATCCCGCGGTGCTCGCGAAGCAGGCCGCGACGGTCGCCGAGCTGAGCGGCGATCGGCTCATCGTCGGGGTGGGAGCCGGCTGGAATCGGACCGAGTTCGACGCGCTCGGGATCCCGTTCGACCGGCGTGCGTCCCGCTTCGAAGAGTCGTTCGAGATCGTCCGGCGGCTGCTCGCGGGCGAGCGCGTGACGGTCGACGGCCGATGGCACCGGACGCGAGACGCCGTCGTGCTTCCTCGGCTTCACCGCCGGCCCCGCGTCATGGTCGGCTCCACGGGGGCGCGGGTCCTGGCGGCCACGTTGCCGCACGTGGACGCGTGGAACACGTGGTACGACTGGTACGGGAACACGCCCGAGGGGTTCGCCTCGAAGCGGAGCGAGATCGACGACGCCTGTGAGCGCGCCGGACGCAACCCCGCGACGCTCGAGCGGAGCGCCTGCGTGCTCGTGCGGTTCGGCGACGCGGGCGAGCGTCCCGACGACGGCACGCCGGCGCTCGCCGGCGGACCGGAGGAGGTCGGCGCCGGCCTCCGCGCGTTCGCGGATGCCGGCGCCGACGAGGCGATCCTCGTCCTGGACCCCGTCACCGAGACGACGATCCGCGCGATGGGCGGAGCGCTCAGGTCCCCGGGGACGTGAGCGGTGTAACGTCGGGCGACTCGACCTCCGAACGGGATGACGATGCCGACGCGCGGACCGAACGTGACCGACGAGGGGACCGCCAGGGGCTGCGCCCGGCACACGTGCTGCATCCTGGCCCCCAACGTGGACGTGGAACCCGGGTTCGACCATCTGCGCGGCGAATGGCATCTGCAGTGGGTCCCGGGCGACGGGGCCTGGTTCCTGGCGCCCCCGAAGGGGAACGTGTTCGAGATCCGCGTCGCGGCCGGCGAGGACCCGGTCGCCGCCCTCGAGGTCGAGGGCGTCAAGCTGGACGAGGTGCGCCGCGCGGTCGCGGGCGATTCCTTGTTCCCTCCGTGCTGAGAGCGCGACCGCGGTTCAGTCGTTCCCGGCTCGGCGGAGCTTGACCCACCATCCGGTGACCTTCCGAACGAGACGTCCCTGGACCGCGGCCTCGCTCGTCAGCGCGCTCTCCACGACGCGGTGCCTGATCAGCTCCTGCGAGACGATCGCCTGCAGCGTCGCCGCGACGGGGAGCGCGAGGAACGCTCCCATCGCGCCGAACAGCGCGCCGCCCATGATCACCGCGGCGAACGCGACGGCCGGATGGAGCGTCATCGTCCTCGCGCTGATCTTCGGGCTGAGGACCAGGTTCTCGAGCTGCTGGTACGCGGTGAAGAAGATCAGCAGGATGATCGCGTCCGGCGGATCGGTGAGCAGGGCGAGCACGATCGGCACGATCATCGCGATGTATGTCCCGACGGTCGGGATGAACTGGGACACGAGGCCCACGAACACGGCCAGCGGCGCCGCGAACGGCTGCCCGAGGATGCTCAGCACGATGAACGTCGCGATCCCCGAGATCGAGGCGAGCAGGAGCCGCGAATAGAAGTACCCGCCGGTCTTCTCGATCGCGATCTCCCAGTCCGACAGCACCCGTCGCTGCGTCTGCGGGGGCAGGAAGGAGCAGACCGTGCGCCGGAAGCGCGGGCCCTCGGCCACGAAGTAGAACAGGAACATCCCGATCGTCGCGATCGTGAACAGGCCCTCCACGATCGCGGCGCCCAGGCCGACCGCGCCCTGGAGCACGTTCCCGGCGACCGACCGCAGGGCGTCCTGGAGCCCGACGACGGCCTCCGTCGTCGCCGTACTCGTCAGATCGACCCCGATCCGGTCCGTGAAGCCGTTCGCCTGCGCGAGGAGTTGCGGCAGCTCGTTCGCGAGCTCGACGAGCCCCTTGATCACGGACGGCACGATCAGGACGATCATCAGCGCGCCGATCACCACGGCGATCAACATCACGAGACCGGTCGCGACCCCGCGTCGCCACCCGCGCCGCGCGAACCAGTTCACGGCGGGCTCCAGGGCGAGGGACAGGAAGAACGCCACGATGATCCACGACGCGAGCTGGGCGATCCGCGGCACGACGAACAGCGTCGACATCACCACGAACGTCACGAGGATCGCGACGATGACCAGGACCGGGAACCACGTCCGAAGGAGCTCCCAACGACCGGCCGTCACCTCGCCGACGGCGTCCGCGGGTCCCTGTGAGACCTCCTCCGGTCGCCCGCGTGGGGTCGGCACCTGCTCGGCCATTTCCCGGTCAGCCTAGTCCACCGCCGCGTGGCGATTGGGATACGCTCGGTCCCCTCGTGGCCGAGGACGACAAGGATCCCAACGCCGATCGTGCGGGGCGGCAGCCGAACGACACGGTCGCCGGCCGGCGCGGGATGTCGTTCCGAGAGCAGCTGCGAGCGGCGGATTCCTACGGGATCCTCCTCGCCGCGATCGGCGTCGTCGCGATCTCCGCGGGCCTGATCGGGTCCGTCGCACCCGGGCTGGTCACGACCGTGGCGCTGCTCGGCGTGACGATGCTGTTCGCGTTCCGGACGTCGCGGGTCTCGCTGCGGGCCCAGCGCGTGGCCCTCGTGATCGTCGTGATCGCGATCGTCGCGATCGCGATCGCGGCCGCGTTGGGCAGCGACCGGTTCGCAGAGGTCGTGGCAGGCGCCGTGGACGCCGCCCTCGCGTTCGCCGCCCTCGTCGCGATCCTGCGCCGCCTCGTGCGGCACCACGTCGTGGTCACGGCGATGACCGTGGCGGGGGCGGCGTGCGCCTACCTCCTGATCGGCCTCTTCTTCGCGAGCGTGTACACGTTCCTTGCCGGGGTCTCCACGGACCCGTTCTTCGTGCAGACGCCGGCGGATCGGTTGATCGATCAGCTCTACTTCAGCTTCGTCACGCTGACGACGGTCGGGTACGGAGACCTCACGGCCGCCAACGATCTGGGGCGCATGCTCGCCGTGGGCGAGGCCCTCACGGGGCAGCTCTTCCTCGTCACCGTCGTCGCCGTGGTGGTCGGCAACATCGGACGGGCGCGCCGCTGAGCGAGGCATTCCTCGCCGGGCTCCTCGCGGCATCGTCGCTCGTGCTCGGCGCGGGTATCGCGTTGGTCGTTCGCGTCGGCGAGCGGACGCTCGGCCTGATCATGGCGTTCGGCTCCGGTGTCCTGATCAGCGCGATCGCCTACGACCTCGTGGCGGACGCCTACCGCACGTCGGGCGGCGCCGGCATCACGGCCGGGATCCTCTCGGGCGCGCTCGTGTTCTTCGTTGGCGACGAGCTGATCGCGCGGGCCGGAGGAGAGGGTCGCAAGTCCCCGCAACACGCGGAAGGAGCGTCGGCCCGGGCGATCGTCCTGGGAACGGTCCTCGACGGGATCCCCGAGTCCATCGTCGTCGGCCTGACGCTGCTCTCCGGCGAGGGTCTCTCGGTCGCGGTCGTCGCCGCGGTCTTCCTCTCGAACCTCCCGGAGGCGATGGCGGCGACGACCGGGTTCGTCGCCGCCGGCGCCCGCCCCGCCCGGATCCTCCTGCTGTGGTCGGCGGTCGCGCTCGTGAGCGCGACCGCCTCCGCGATCGGCTACGCCGTGCTCGGCGACGCATCCTCCGGGCTCGTCGCCTACGTCCAGGCGTTCGCCGCAGGAGCGATCCTCACGATGCTCGCCGACACGATGATGCCCGAGGCGTTCGAGCACGGCGGACGGGTCGCCGGGCTCGCGACGACGCTCGGCTTCGTGTTCGCGTTCGGGCTGTCCGTCGCCGAACAGTCGGTCTGACGGAGCGGGCCCCCGGACTCAGAGCTCGACCAGGGCCTGCGCCTTCAGCTTCTCGTACTCCTCGGGCGAGAGCTTCCCCTCGTCGCGGAGCTTGGCGAGCTTCGCGATCTCGTCGGCGGCCGAGTAGCCGGCCATCCGGCGCTGCGCCTCCTGCATCCGTTGCATGTCCTCGCGGTCCTGCTCCGTCATCTTCGGCCGGGCGATCATGTAGATGAGGGCGCCGAGGAACGGCAAGATGAAGATGAGGATGATCCATCCGGCCTTCGCGCCTCCGGACAGGTCACGGCGGTGGAAGATGTCCGCGAAGATCTGGATGAAGATCCAGATCGCCATGAACCAGAAGAAGAACACGAGCATCGCCCACAACCAGTCACCGAGGTTCACGTGCTGCCCCCTTCTCGTCGTCGGGTGGGGAAACGGTGGGATACAACCACGGATGGTCGCGCGGGGCAACCGACCACGGCAACGGCGTGGGCCGGTCGGGACCGCGTGATCGTGTGGCTCCTACTCGACGACGATGTCCCGGCCGTGCGCCGTCAGCGCCCAGATCACGGCGACGCAGACCGCGATCATCACGATCGACCACACGGGGTACAGGGGGATGAACGCGAAGTTCGCGACGGCTGAGACCGCGGCGGCGATCACGCCCAGCGTCCGACCCCACAGCGAGCCCGAGAGCAGACCCAGCCCGGCGATCAGCACGAGCACGCCCCATCCGAGATGGATCCAGCCCCAGGTGCTGACGTCGAACTTCAGGAAGTAGTCCTGCGTCGCCGCGTAGACCTCGTTCTCGAAGATGCCCGTGAGCCCCGCGATGATCTGGAACGATCCTGCGATCATGAGCATGATCGCCGCGAACATCGTGAAGCCGATCGCCCAGCCGCTCGGCTGCCGCTCCTCCATGGTCCCCCTCCTCGTCACGTCCGGGATCGCCTTCTGACCCGGAGCATCTTCCCCCCGCGAAGGGGGTCGGGCAACGACCTGCGTCTATCCGTTGGAGGAGAGTGGCTCGGGGTCTTCCTGCGTTTCCGCCCGCCACCGGGTGGCGCTCACGGCGAACATCGCGACCAGGAGACGTCCGATCAGGTAGAGCCAGGCCATGAAGACCGACGCGATGCCGAGCGCCCCGTACAGGTCGTCCACGCGCCCGAGCCGCCCGGCCAGGTAGAGGTCGGTCACGATCCGGAGCACGTAGGCGAAGGTCGTCGCGACGACGGCGCCCGGGACGAACGCGCTCCACGGGACCTCGTCCGGGTGCGGCATCACCCGCTGCACCCACACCAGGAGGGCGGTGATCCCCAGGAACACGAGCGCCTCGACGAAGACGTCGGCAACGAACGGCCCGCCGTGCAGGAACGGGAGCAGCAGGTTCGGGACGAGCAGCACGCCGAACGCGACGCCGCAGAACACGAGGGAGGACATCCACGAACGAGAGAGCACGGGCGGCCTGATGCCCCACGCCACGGCCGAGGTGAGCCGGAGCCCCTTCACCGCCGCGCGACCGGCCCAGATCATCAGCACGCCGCCCAGCACAAGCAGGTAGATCGATCCGCGTCCCGACTGCTCGACCGCCTTGGCGACCGTGACTCCGAGCGCCGCGCCGAGGCCCGTCGCTTCGGCGGCCTCCTCGGGCGACCTCGCCGTCGCGTCCGCGAACAAGCCGATCACGGCGACCGCGAACAGGGCGGTGGGGAGCAGCCAGAGGAACAGCCGGTACGCGAGGCCGCCCGCCAGCAGCGCGCCCGCCTGCCGGCGGTCCCGTTCGTAGGCCTCGTAGGCGATGCGGACGCTCGCGTGCCGCGCACGCAGCGATTCGGTCTGCGCCTCCATCGATCGCCGGGCGTTCTCGGCGCGCGCCTTCAGTGCCTCGGTGCGGGCGCGGAGCGTCTGCTTCTCGGTGGCCGGGGCCGGGGTGACCGGTCCGGCGTCGACCGGGTCGTCCGGAGCCGGGGAAGGCGGCTCGCCCGACATGGGGCAAGCCTACCGCGCCGTGCTTCGGCCCCCGCGGACCGCTCGGACGATCGCGAGGACGACGATCGCGCCGACGACCGACCCGATCAGCCCGGACATGCGGAGCTCGAGGCCGTCGCCGGCGATCAGGCTGAACAGCAAGCCGCCCACGAAGGACCCGATCACGCCGGTCACGAACGCGAGCGTCCAGTCCGTCTCCCGGCCGCCCCGTTCGAGCACGAGCTGGGCGACCCAACCGGCCGCGATCCCGATCACGATGATGGCGAGGATCAACATCGTCGACTGCGCTCCTTCCCCTCGGCCGACTCGACGGCCGTGGATCGGCGTCCGTCGGCGTTCACGCTCCGACCGCCTCCGTCGGGCGCGCGGCGGTGCCGGTCCCGATCCGGAGGAGCACCAGCTCGACCGCCGCCGTCACCAGCGCCAACACGAGGAGGCCCAGCAGGGAGACGTCGGCGAACAACAGGATCAGACCCGCGAGCACGGCCACGCCGAGCATCAGCGCGTCCCGATGCGCGCCGATCCAGGACACCGCCGGCGAGCGGGGGCGTTCGGCGGTGACCGTTCCCCCGATCCCACGTCCGAGGTCGACCGCCCATCGTCTGGTCGCCACCGCCCATGGGTACGGCCCCGTGATCAGCGCCACGACGAGCACGACGAGGACGATTGCGAGCAGCCAGCCGGTGTAGGTGAACAGGCTGCCGAGCAGCCGATCCGTGAAGGCCTCCCCGGCAGCCCGGGTCTCGGGGCGCATCCGGTCGAGCACCTCCTGGGTCGCGGCGATCGCGAGCCGTCGCTCGATCACCAGGACGATCGCGAACCCCGCCATCAGCTGGATCAACGTCCGGCGCTTGCGCGGCGAGAGCCAGAGGGCCAGGGCGACCAGCAGCAGCACCAGGATCACGGCGACGATCACCACCCGCTCGAAGAGGCGGACGGTGTCCTGGAGCGCGGCCAGCTCTTCCGAGTCGTAGACGGGGATCTGTCCGAAGTCGTCGGGGAGGTCCCGTCCGAACGCTGCCTCGAGCCGGGAGATCGCCTCCTCCGGAACGTCGATCGACGCAACGGGCGGGACGTCGACGTCGCGCCCGAGGAGGCCGGAGGCCGCGCCCTCGAGCTGGGCGAGCGCGAGGTTCACGAGGGGCACGAGGTTCAGCAGGACCTTTCCCTCGGCCGTGGAGATCGTCTCTCCCTCGCCGTCGAGGACCAGCAGCACCCGGTTGTGGACGAACCGGTTCGCCTCCGTCCAGAGCCTGGCGAACGCCTCGCTCTCGAACACGCGCAGGACCTGGTCGTGGACGAATCCCTGGACCGCCTCCTCGATCGGGCCGGCGAGGAACGCCGCGCGCTCGGGGAACACCTCGTCGATCAGCGACGGCACGTCCACCAGGTCCATGACCCGGGCGGTCGTGCGGTCGGCCAGGACAGATTGGACGGCCGGGTCCTCCGCGAGCGGGTCCACGAGCTCGACGTACCGATCGGTGTTGAGGACCGTGCGCCGCGACCACGCGCCCGGCACGGTGACCGCGAACAGGAGGATCGCGAGCGCGGCGACGATCGGCGCCAGGACCCGGCGGCCCCGGTGCCGCGATCGAGAGGTCTCGTCCCGCATCGCCCGCCCCTCGACGGGACCCTCGTCAGCGTCCATGTCGCGCCCAGCCGTACGTGCTCATGCCGGCCGCATCCGCCTGCGTGCGCTCCGGAGGCTGAACGCGATCACGATCTCGCTGATGCCCCGGAACAACGCCATGAACCCAGCCCACAGGATGATCAGGGCGAGCACGGGCTTGATGTACGACTGCGAGGCCCAGAAGCCCAGGAGGATCTCGAGGATCCCGATCACCAGACCGAGCCACCAGAGCTCGTTCCCCTCCTTGGACATCACGGAGACGATCAGGTCGAAGCTCCCCTTCAGGATCAGCAGGAAGCCGAAGATCGACGCCAGCTCGACGGCCGACCCGATCGGGTGGAC
>DASUPO010000056.1:0-6365 GCA_036281075.1 Actinomycetota bacterium
CGGGGTGTGCCCCGGCCCCACGTAGTAAGCCTCGCCGTCCGTGATCTCGATGTCTCCCTCGGCGGTGTGGTACACGAGCTTCCCCTTGACGACGTAGCCCCAGTGCGAGCACTGACACCTATCGTCCGGGAGCCCGACGAACAGCGGCGCCATGTCCGCGTGCTCGGAGTACCGCTCGAACCCGATCGTGTAGCCCTCGGTCTCGCCGTAGTGCCCCTCGAACCCCGGACCCTCGACCGGCTCGCCCGCCGTCGCCTTCGAAACCTTGCCCATCCGATCCCCCTTCACGTCGTGCGTTCCCCGCTCCGACTCCCGGAGCGGTCCATCCTTTCAGCCTTCCAGCTCCTCCGCGTAGCGCGCGAGGTTCCTGACGCCACGCTTCGCGACGCCGCCCGAGGCCTTGAGCGCGAGTTCGCGCAGGCCCGGGACCTTGAACAGGCCGAGCATCCCCACGAGCCGGCTGATCCTGACGATACGGATCGTGTACGTGATCCGGGTCCCGGCTCCGTCCGACGAGAGCTCGAACCGATGGACGTTGGTCCAATCGACGGTTGCGCCCTTTTTCGTCGTGAGCTGCGCTTCGGTGACGAACTCGAGGGCCGTCCCCGGCGCCGCCTCGGTGACGATCGATCGGTCCGCGAAGGTCCCCATCGGATCCGCTCCCGTCGTCAGGAACTCCGTCCCCACCATCGCGGGGCCGGGTGGGGCCTCGACCGACAGCAGCCGCGTGGTGCTCTTCTGCCGCTCCCCCGCCCAGATCGCGTGGCTCCGGAGATCCGCGAGGACCTCGTACACGGATGCGGGCGACGCCGACGACGTCTCCTCGACCCGAACGACCAGCTCGTGCTCCAGCGCGTTGGCCCGGCCGTTCCTGATGCCCTGCTCAACCATCTCCCTCTCCTTCCCTGGATCGACGGCGCTCATCGTGCGCCGGAGGAGGTCAGGAAGGATCGGGAAGGTTCCCTATCTCTCGGCTCGGTCCGCGGTGCCAGGAGCCCGGAGGTTCCGGAGGGCCCAGGCGGCGGCCTCGCCCCGTCCCTTCACACCGAGCTTCGCCAGGATGCTGCTCACGTGGTGCCCGACGGTCTTCGTGCTCAGGAACAGGCGGGCCGCGATCTCCGCGTTGCTGAGCCCCTCCGCGACGAGCTGGAGCACCTCGTGCTCCCGTCGCGTGAGGAGCCCGACGTCCTTGGGGCCGGTCCGGCCCCGGACCCCGTGCCGTCGGAGCAGCTCGGCCGCGGCGTCCGCATCCCTCGGCGCGCCCACCCGCTCGAACTCGGCGAGGGCGATCCGCGCCTCCTCGATCGAGACCTCCGGCTCTCGGTCCTCGAGGGCCCGGGCGAGCTCGAGCCGGGCGCGAGCGGCGTCGACCGGCATGCCCTCGCCCAAGAACCCCGCCAGGGCCTGCTCGAGGTGGTCGGTGGCGTCCGTGGCTCCGCGCGCGAGGACGACCCGCCCGTCCGCCAGGTGCGCCACGGCCGCGATCCGACCGATCCCCGACCTGCGAGCCACCGTGCCGAGTCGGGCGGCCGACGCCGCCGCGCCGTCGAGGTCTCCCTGCGCGAGCTGCACGTCGACGAGCATCGCGAGGAACGGCGCCGACAGGACGTTGTCGTCCCCGATCCGGTTGAGGCGTCGGTGGACCGTGGCCGCGGAGAGCGCGGCCTGGTCCCGGAGCAGCTGGAGACGCGCGACACCGTGCGCGGCCTCGGGGAGATCCTCGAACCCCGAGAGGAGCTGCTCGGCCTCCTCGAGCCTCCCCTGGGTCAGCCGGAGCTCGGCGAGCTTCGCCGCCGGGTGGACGCATCGTGACCGGTGGCCGGCGGCCTGCAGGACGCCCAGGCCCTCGGCCAGCATCTCCTCGGCCTGGTCCCACTCACCCGAGGCCAGGAACATCTCCGCGCAGCACGTGTAGCAGAACCCGAGCACCGACACGTCGTCGTGGTTGCGGATCCACGAATCCATCACCTGGCCCCACTGCTCGATCCGCTTCCAGTCCGACGACAGCTCGAACGCGGCGATCGCCACGCACGTCACGTCCCCGATCACGTCCAGGCTGCCGACCTCGCCGCCGGTCGCCGCGGCCATCGACTCGTCGAGCTTGTCCGTTCCGGCGACGACGTCGCCGGAGGCGACCTCCGCGTAGCCCAGACGAGCGAGGGCGGCGGTCTCGAGATCGCGATCACCCGCACGGATCGCGACCGCGTGGGCTTCCTCCGCATGCCGGCGCATCTCCGCGGGGTCGGCCGTCCGTTCGGCGCGGGTCAGCGCGAGCCAGCCGTGGTCGCGGCTCGGTGCGGCGTCCCGCAGGAGCCCCTCCGCCCGGGCGTACCACCCGTTGCTCGCGGCGGCGTTCCCACGGACGGCCTGGTACTCGCGCGACAGCCACAGCGCGGTCCTGGCGGCCCGTGGCCTGTCGTCCCCGTCGCGGAAGCCGGCGTACGCGCGCTCGAGGTGGAGGATCGCGCCGTCCAGATCCTGCAGCCACCAGAGCGCCCGGCCGAGGCCCTCCTCGGCGTCGGGCGAGCGATCCTGCTCGAGCGCGGCCTCGAAGGCCGCCCGCGCCCCATCCCAGTCGCCCGTCGTGAGGGCCCGCCCCCCGCGTTCGAGGAGCTCCTCTACCGCGACGTCCACCACCCCGGATGATGGCATCGGGCGGGAGATCCGGGAAGGGCTCAGGCGCCCACCGGGTGCCACACGGTCTTGAACTCGATGAACGCCGTGACCTCGTACGGGCTCTGCGCCTCGTCCGCGAAGGGGTCCACGTCCGCCGCCCGATGGACGCGCTTCACGTTCTCCGCCGCGAGCTCCTCCACGTGGGCCCGCAGCTGCTCCGGGACGCCGGTCGCGTCGATCGCGTTCACGTCCATGTGGCCGGCGAGCCAGGGGACGAGCTCGGCGGTGAACCCCGTGAGGATGTTCACGACCCCGCCGGGGACGTCCGACGTCGCGAGGACCTCCCCGAGGGAGACCGCGGGAAGCGGCGACGGCTCGCTCGCGAGCACGACCGCGGTGTTGCCGCTCACGATCACGGGCGCCAGACGCGTCACGAGCCCGAGCAGGGATCGATCCGGCGGCGGCACGATCCCGACGACGCCGGTCGGCTCCGGGATCGTGAAGGTGAAGTACGGGCCCGCGACCGGGTTCGACGCGCCCCGGATCTGGTGGATCTTGTCGGCCCACCCCGCGTACCAGACCCACCGGTCGATCGCGGCGTCGACGCCTCTCGCCGGGTCCCTCGCGCCCGCGTCCTCGAGCTCCGCCTCGAACTGGACCCGCCGGCCCTCCATCAGCTCGGCGACGCGGTAGAGGATCTGCGCGCGGTTGTACGCGGTCCTCGCGGCCCAGCCCGGCTGGGCGGCGCGCGCCGCGCGCACGGCGTCCCGGAGGTCCTTGCGCGAGGCGCGCGCCGCCCACCCGAGCGACCCGCCCTCCGCGTCGTGGACCTCGTAGGAGCGACCGGACTCGCTCCGGGGGAACTCGCCGCCGATGAACAGCTTGGCCGTCCGGCGGACCGGGAGCCGCTGTTCCGTCACGGCCGCCCGTTCCCGCCGTCGAGCTCGAGGTACGGCTCGAGACCGTGCAGGCCGCCCTCGCGACCGAACCCGGACTCCTTATAGCCGCCGAACGGCGAGGTGGGGTCGAAGCGGTTGAACGTGTTGGCCCACACGACCCCGGCCTCCATCCGCTCGGCCATCCAGAGGATCCGCGA
Organism: Actinomycetota bacterium; assembly: GCA_036281075.1. GTDB lineage: Bacteria > Actinomycetota > UBA4738 > UBA4738 > HRBIN12 > JAJNBA01. Next base: position 3,713 of record DASUPO010000056.1, read on the forward strand.
CCCCTTCTCGGTCCAGACACCGGCCGACAGGCCGTACGGCGTGTTGTTCGCCTTCTCGACGGCCTCGTCGGGCGTTCGGAACGTGAGGATCGACAGGACGGGGCCGAAGATCTCCTCGCGCGCGATCCGGTGCGACTGGCTCACGCCGGTGAACAGCGTCGGCCGGAACCAGAACCCCTTGGCCGGGAGGTCGCACGCGGGTTGGTAGATCTCCGCGCCGTCCTCGAGACCTGACGCGACGAGCTCTTCGATCTTGTCCAGCTGCGCACGCGAGTTGATCGCGCCGACGTCCGTGTTCTTGTCGAGGGGGTCCCCGACGCGCAGGGTCTGCAGCCGCGCCTTCAGCTTCTCGAGCAGCGGCTCGAAGACGGGCTCCTGGACGAGGAGGCGCGACCCGGCGCAGCACACATGGCCTTGGTTGAAGAAGATCCCGTTCACCACGCCCTCGACGGCCTGGTCGAGCGGGGCGTCCTCGAAGACGATGTTCGCAGCCTTGCCGCCGAGCTCGAGGGTGAGGCGCTTGCCGGAGCCCGCGATCGACCGCCGGATCTGCTTGCCGACCTCGGTCGAGCCGGTGAACGCGACCTTGTCGACGTCCGCGGCGACGAGGGCCGCGCCGGTCTCCCCCGCGCCCGTGACGATGTTCACCGCGCCTGGCGGCAGCTCCGCCTGCTGGAACACCTCGGCCAGGAGCAGCGCGCTGAGCGGCGTCGTCTCCGCAGGCTTCAGGACCGTCGTGTTCCCGGTGGCGAGAGCCGGGGCGAGCTTCCACGCGGCCATCAGCATCGGGAAGTTCCACGGGATCACCTGGCCGGCGACGCCGATCGGCCTGGGCGACCGTCCCGGGAACGCGTACTCGAGCTTGTCGGCCCAGCCGGCGTAGTAGAAGAAGTGCGCGGCGGCGAGCGGGAGGTCGATGTCGCGCGACTCCTTGATCGGCTTGCCGCCGTCCATCGACTCGAGGACCGCGAACTCGCGCGCGCGCTCCTGGAGCGCGCGAGCGGTCCGGTACAGGTACTTCGCGCGCTCCTTCCCGGGGAGGTCGCGCCACGCCGAATCGAACGCGGTGCGCGCGGCGTCGACGGCGAGCCCCACATCCTCCGGCCCGGCCTCCGGGACCTCGGCTAGGATCTCCTCGCTCGACGGATCGCTCGTGGCGAAGTAGCGGCCGCTCTTCGGCTCGACGAACTTGCCTCCGATGAACAGGCCGTAGCGATCCTGGAGGTGGACGATGTCCTTCGACTCGGGCGCCTCCGCGTATCCCCACTCGGGGACCGCCGGTGCGCGTTCCGGAGTCGTCTCGAGCTCGGTCATCGGCGCGTCCTCACCCAGGAACGGTAGCCGACTTCCCGGCTCGGGACGGGACCTGCGAGGCCGTCGGTCCTCAGCCGTCGATCTCCCGTCGGGACGCGAGATAGGCACCTCCTACCACCAGCGCCACGCCGAGCACCGCGATCGGCGCCACGTCGTCACCGCGGAACACGACGCCGAGGCCCAGGGCGACGATCGGGATCAGGTAGCCCACGATCGAGCCCCGCGTCGGCCCGACCCGCCCGACGAGCCGCCCCATCAGCACGAACGCGAGACCGGTGCCCAGGACGCCGACCGCTGCCACGGCGAGGAGCGAGGACCACGCGAACGACGAGCCGGGGATCGACACGAGGCCGAACGGGGCGGTGAGGACGGCCCCGATCCCGAGGATCCGCGCCATCACGGGAACCGATCCGTACCGTTGCTGCAACGGCGTCGCGACGTTGAACGCGATCCCGTAGCAGATCGTCGCGATCAGGATCAGGACGACGCCGAGGAGCTGGCTCGAGCCCTCGTTCGCGGTCGACCACGCGATCGCCGTGACGCCGAGGAACCCGAGCGGGATCCCGATCAGCTGCCGGGGCCCCGGTGGCCGGCGGAGCAGGATCGTCGCTATCCCCGCCGTGAAGATCGGCGCGGCGCCGTTCAGCATCCCCGCGACCGCGGAGTTCACCGAGCCCTGGGCGATCGGGAAGAGCGTGAACGGGATCGCGACCCACGTGAGCGAGAGCAGGAGCACACGGGCTCGATCCGCGCGTTCGATCGGGACGCGGACGCCCGGCAGCGCCCACAGGACCGCCACGCCGAACAGGATCCGCAGCGAGGTGACGAGCCCCGGGCGGAACGCCTCCAGACCGATCGCCTGGAACAGGAACGACGAGCCCCAGATCGTCCCGACCGCGAGGAAGAGGGCCCAGTCCAGGGCCGCGAACGCACCACGGTGCGTCCCGTGCGCGGTCGAGAGCACGCGGGTTCCCATCGTCTGAACAACGGCCAACGTCAGTCGATCGTGAAATAGTCCGGGCCCGCGTAGCGGCCGGTGCGCTCCTTGTCGATCTGCATCAGCACGTCGTTCAGGAGCGAGGACGCGCCGATCCGGAACCGATCCGGTGTCATCCACTCGCCGCCGAGCGTCTCGTGGAGGATCACGAGGTACTGGATCGCCTGCTTCGCGTTGCGGACGCCGCCCGCCACCTTGATCCCCACGGTCCGGCCGGTGTCGCGGTGGAAGTCGCGGATCGCCTCCATCATGCAGAGCGCGACGGGCAGGGTCGCGTTCGTCCCGATCTTGCCCGTGGAGGTCTTGATGAAGTCGGCGCCCGCGGCCATCGCGAGGACGCTC
>DASUPO010000057.1:0-3001 GCA_036281075.1 Actinomycetota bacterium
GACGAGTAGAGGATCGTGTCCTCCGTCCCCAGGAAGGCCGAGAGCGCGTCCTCCAGGTCCTTGTGGATCGCCTGGGTTCCGCAGATGAACCGCACGGACGCGAGGCCGAACCCCCAGTCCTGCATCGCGGCGCGGGCGGCCTCGATCACGTCGGGATGGTCGGCGAGGCCCAGGTAGTTGTTCGCGCAGAGGTTCAAGACCTCGCCGTCGCGGCCGCGGACCGTCACCCGCGCACCCTGCGTCGACGTAAGGACGCGCTCCGGCTTGTCGAGACCGGCCGCGCGGATCTCCTCGAGCTCGGCCGCCAACGCGGGCCGGATCGAGGCGCTCGTCACGCGTTGCCCGCCCAGTCGAGCAGCACCTTGCCGGTCTCGCCGGTCCGGATCGCGGAGAACGCCTCCTCGAACCGCTCCGCCGGGAACCGATGCGTGATCACGGGCGAGATGTCGAGGCCGCTCTGCAGCATCACGGTCATCATGTACCAGGTCTCGTACATCTGACGGCCGTAGACACCCTTCAGCGTCAGCTGCTCGAAGATCACGGTCTTCCAGTCCACCGCGAACGGCTCGTCGGGCAGACCGAGCATCGCCACCTTCGCGCCGTGCGACAGGTTCGCGAGCATGTCGTGCAGCGCCGAGGGGTTCCCGCTCATCTCCAGGCCGACGTCGAAGCCCTCCTTCATCCCGAGCTTGGCCTGCGCGTCCGCGAGCGAGGACTCGCGGACGTCGAGGGCGAGCGTCACACCCATCTTGCGGGCGAGCTCCAACCGGTAGGGATTCACGTCGGTGATCACGACGTGCCGCGCGCCCGCGTGCCGCACGACCGCCGCGGCCATGATGCCGATCGGGCCGGCGCCCGTGATCACGACGTCCTCGCCGAGCACGGGGAACTGCAGCGCCGTGTGCACGGCGTTCCCGAACGGGTCGAAGATCGCGGCGACGTCCCGGTCGATCGCAGGGTCGTGGTGCCAGACGTTCGTCATGGGGAGGGCGATGTACTCGGCGAAGGCTCCGGGCCGGTCCACGCCGATCCCCTTCGCGAAGGCACAGAGGTGGCGGCGCCCGGCCATGCAGTTGCGACACCGGCCGCAGACCACGTGTCCTTCCCCACTCACGACGTCGCCGGGCCGGAAGTCGCTCACGTTGGACCCGATCTCGACGATCTCGCCCACGAACTCGTGCCCGATCACCAGCGGGACGGGAACGGTCTCCTGCGCCCACGCGTTCCAGTCGACGATGTGGAGATCGGTGCCGCAGATCCCGGTGCGGTCGACGCGGATCAGGACGTCGTTGATCCCGACCTCGGGCTCGGGGACCTCGGTCATCACGAGGCCGGGGCTCGGCTCCTGCTTCACGAGCGCGCGCATCGTGCCTATCTCAGCACGGATGCGCCGCGGACGGCACGCGGGGGGACGTTACCGGGCGGCCGCGACCTCCTCGGCCGCAGCCCATCCGTGGGTGATCGGGAGCCTCCGACCGGCGTCGCGGATCGCCTCGAGGTCGGTCCGGGACAGCTCGAGGAGCTCGGGCGGCGCCTCGAAGAACCGTTCGAGCACGCGGCCGCGCGTCCGGTTCCCCCGAGCGGTCAGGACGACCATCTTGAGACGGCGATCCGTCGGGACGGATCGCCGCTCGGCCAGCCCGCGCTCCTCGAGGCGATCGACGATGAACGTGGCGTTCGACGCGTCGCAGAGCCATTCGTCGGCGAGCTCGCGCATCGTGCGCCCGCGCTCGGGATCGAGGGCCATCAGCGCCCGGACGTCGTTGGGCGTGAGCCCGGCCTCGCTCAGGACGCGCTGCCGGTGTCGGACCGTGTCGAAGAAGAACCGGGCGAGGGGTCGCCACGCCTCGCCGGCGAGCTCCTGTTTCGACGTCGTGTTCCGGGCCACATCTCCATCGTAGCCGTTCCGCCGTCGATGGTCCAGTCGCTTCGACCATCGGACCGATTCGAAGGTTGACATCCCTCAACCATCGGTGTCATCCTCTCGCGCGTGACCGGCGCGATCGAGGTCCAGGGGCTGACGAAGCGCTTCGGCGAGGTGGTGGCCTTGGACGGGATCGACTTCGAGGTCCGTCCCCGATCGGTCTTCGGTCTCCTCGGGCCCAACGGCGCCGGCAAGACCACCGCGATCCGGATCCTCGCCACGGTGCTCGAGCCGGACGGCGGGTCCGCGCGCGTCCTCGGACACGACGTGGTCGCCGACGCCGACGCGGTCCGGATGCGGATCGGTCTCGCGGGCCAGTTCGCAGCGGTCGACCCCAACCTGACGGGTCGCGAGAACCTCCGTCTGATCGGGCTGCTCACGCAGATGGAAACGTCGGAGATCATGCCACGCGCCGACGAGCTGCTCGACCGGTTCCGCCTCGACGACGCCGCGGACCGGCCCCTTCGCACGTACTCGGGCGGGATGCGCCGGCGCCTGGACGTCGCGGCCGCGCTGATGCCACGGCCCCCCGTCCTGTTCTTGGACGAGCCGACGACGGGGCTCGACCTGATCAGCCGCAACGAGCTCTGGGACATGATCCGCGAGCTCGTCGGCGAAGGGACGACGGTCCTGCTCACCACCCAGTACCTCGAGGAGGCCGACCGGCTCGCGGAACGCGTCGCCGTGGTCGATCACGGTCACGTGATCGCCGACGACGCGCCGTCGGTGCTGAAGTCGCAGCTGGGCAACACGGTCGCGGAGCTCGGGTTCGACGACGAAGCCGCCGCGGACCGCGCCCTGTCTCTCCTGGCCGCTCGCCACGGCGTGACCGAGCGGGACGGGGCGACGGTGCGGTTGAGCAGCAACGACGGGCCGCGCGTCCTGATCGACGTCCTTCGCGAGTTGGATCGCGGTGGCCTCGAGCCCGCGACCCTCGCGGTGCACGAGCCGAGCCTGGACGACGTCTTCCTCGCCCTCACCGGGCGCCGCGCCGAGAGCGAGGACGCGCCGGCGGAACCCGCCGCGAGCGGGCGGCGCCGGCGGCGGAGGGCGGCATGAGCGCGACGGTCGCCGCCG